>JAHHJQ010000430.1 GCA_018680005.1 Bacteroidia bacterium
GCCTCGTCCATTTTAAGGTATTTAGGGGCTTTATTATAAAACCTTTGAGCCGCTACCTTAATTCCGTAAATGTTTTCGCTAAATGGGACAGTGTTCAGATATAGTTTGAGAATATCATTTTTCGCATAAATTTTTTCCAACCTCCTGGCTATGATGAATTCACGAAACTTATTGATGATAATACCGAGGATAGGATAATCCTGCCGTGGATACAGGTTTTTAGCCAATTGTTGGCTTATTGTACTTCCCCCTCCACTGGATTTATCATTTAGGAGAATAGATTTGAAAAATACGCGCAGCCAACTTCGGTAGTCAATTCCCTGATGTTTGTAAAAACGACTATCTTCTGTGGAGACAAGCGCTTGAATAGTATGCTCGTTTATTTCTTCAAAATCCGCGTTGAGTCTATTCTGGATGTAATATTTTCCAAGTGTTTTCCCAGAAGTATCGAGCGCCTGTGAAGCTTCGTAATTTCTGATATCATTGAGATCAGATGATGATGGGACATTACCAATAATACCGATCCTTACAGCAAAAAAAGTTACTAATAGTAGAAGACAAGTGGAGATCATCAGAGTGGTAGCACTCAAGATCGACCAATAGAAAGCAGGCTTGTTGTTTTTAACATAGTTAGCAGTAGACCTGAACTTTCGTCTGTACAGCCGATAGATGGCTTTGCAGCGAACGAGGGTATCCTCCATATCGTAAAAGTAACGTCCTCTGCGAAATCCTAGTTTATTAGGTAGTGGTAAATTTTAATAGGAAGGGCTAGAATAAGATTAATCTTCATCTCCTTTCAATACATCTTGACGATCGATTAACTTTTTATCCTTTACAGCTTTGTCAAGAAATTCATTGATATCATTCATTTCATGCGTGCAAATGACTTCACCAAACTCGTTAATTTTGATATTAAATCCCTGTATCTCTTCTCGTGATGGATTGGTTGCTTTTGGATCAGATTTATCCTTGGATTGCATCTTTTTTAATTTGATTGAAAACGGAAAATGCTCGAGTCATACGACTGCGGACTTCATCGGCTCCAATTAACGCCATCATATCAAAAATAGATGGTCCATTCATTATGCCGGCAAGTCCCAAACGCAGTACCGGTAAAACATCCCCAAATTTCAATCCAGTTTCTTCAAGATATTGTTTTACCATGGTTTCTATGTCCTGAGCATCATAAGATTGCATTCCTTCCAGTCGAGTCAATAAAACTTCTATTGTGGATTGATTCTCGGGTTTCCATCGTTTTCGAACATTTTTTTGGTCGTATTCTTTAACCGGTTCGAAAAGAAAGTAACCTTTATCTAATACTTCATTTGCGCGATGTACACGTTCTTTCATAAGATCACAAGCCTTAGATAGATAGCTATCACTGATTTGATCACTTACCTGATTGCGTATCATTTTGGCAATTTCAATACCCTGCCTTCCTATAAGATAATGCTGGTTGAACCAAAGGGCTTTGTCATAGTCAAAGCGCGCACCCGATTTTCCTATTTGATTAAGAGAGAAGGCTTCGATCAGTTGATCCATAGAAAATATCTCTTGTTCCGTTCCGGGATTCCAACCAAGAAATGCTAAAAAATTGATCAATGCTTCTGGTAAAAATCCTGCTTCTCGAAATCCTTCAAATGAATCTTCTGGATTCTCTGCATTCCAAGAAAGAGGAAATACAGGAAATCCGAACTTCGAACCATCTCTTTTACTTAGCTTTCCTTTTCCTGTTGGTTTCAGAATCAATGGTATGTGGGCAAATTGTGGAATGTGATCCTCCAGATTCAAAGCTCTGTACATCAATACATGATGTGCTGTACTGGACAACCATTCTTCACCGCGGATGACGTGACTAATTTTCATGCTAAAGTCATCTACGATGTTCGCTAGATGATAAGTTGGCATTCCATCAGTTTTCAACAATATTTTGTCGTCCAATTCACTTCCTTTGAAGGAAACTTCGCCCCTTACAATATCTGTGAAGGTGATGGTTTCCTTTTCAGGGATTTTGAGCCGAATGGTATAAGGTTTTTCAGATGCTACCCATTCCTTGATATATGCCTGGTCAAGCGAGAGACTGTTTCGCCCGTTTATTCTCATGGTATGGTCATACTTGAAAGAATGATTACCTGCTGCTTTTGCTGCTTCTCTCATAGCATTGAGTTCTTCTGGTGTATCTATAGCAAAATAGGCGTTACCATTAGCAATCATCTTTTCTGCAAAAGCTTTGTAAATTTCTTTTCTTTCAGATTGTCGATAAGGTCCATATGATCCGCCTTGATCAGGACCTTCATCCAACTGAAGACCACACCAATCCAGAGCATCTTTTATATAAGTTTCTGCTTGTGGGACAAATCTGGTTCTGTCGGTATCTTCTAATCGAAGAACAAATTTACCGCCGTGTTTTCGAGCAAAAAGATAATTATAAAGGGCAGTGCGGATCCCTCCTATGTGGAGCGCACCGGTTGGACTTGGAGCAAATCGAACTCTTACAGGTTTCATAGTAATACTAATTCAAAATGAAGGAACAAAAATCAAGTTATTCCGATTAACATGTATGAATTTGATCGGATTAATAATCGATTTTGATTAATAAGCAGATTTCATATTAAATTCCAGCATCATATGCAGCGATTGTTGATGTATATACGTTAATCAATCAATATGTAAGATCCAAAAAACCAGTACGCTACCAATTTGCATTGAACTAAATCGACTCAGACGAATATTCTGAACCAAAAGAACATATCAAAACAGACAGAAATACACATTTTTTAAAAATCAAAAATTAAATCCCATACCTAATGCAAGAGAAAATGTACTTAGTGAAAACACCCCAATTTATCCAATCACTTTTCCCAAATTTTGTGTGGAAAGTACCTTCAAAGGATAAATCAATTTACCTCACATTTGATGATGGACCAGTACCCGAAGTGACACCATGGGTTTTAGAGACATTGAAAGATTTCAACGCTAAAGCTACTTTCTTTTGTGTTGGGGAAAATGTAAAGAAGAACCCGGACATATTTTCTTCCATTATAGAGGATGGTCATACAGTGGGAAGCCACACATTCAATCATCTGAATGGTTGGTCAACTGAAAACATCAAATACTTCCATAATGTAAGAATGGGTGCCTATGAAGTTAAATCTGAACTCTTCAGGCCACCTTATGGTCGGTTGATGCCTCGGCAGGCAATGTTTCTTCAAAGACACTACAATATTGTCATGTGGGACGTGTTAAGTGGAGATTTTGATCCAAACATTTCACAGGAGCGTTGTTTGAATAATGTGGTTGAAAATGTTTCTCCAGGATCAATAGTTGTGTTCCACGATAATATAAAGGCCAAAGGAAATCTTGACTTTACATTGCCCAGGGTATTGGAGCATTTCAGTTCAGAAGGGTACACATTTAAAGCAATCGATGCTGAAAACCTGGAATTCAAGCAACACCTACGACCATCTGCCTGATATTTAGTCGAATAAAAAACTAGTTCGCATCTGTTTTGATAATTACTTTGTTCAATAAATGATAAATTGAACTATATCAAGCAAAATGATAATGGACTACAAGAAGTATATTCCCAATTTCTCGGAGATAAAGTTCTGGAATACTATAAAAGACCGAGCTAATCGATTGGGACAAAAAACCATTTACTCTACCTTATTGCTTTACTATGCATTTAGAAGGAAGGATACTCCGGTATGGGCAAAGAATATCGTGTTGGGCGTACTGGGCTATCTGATCACGCCCATCGACTTTATTCCTGATCTAACTCCAATCATAGGCTACACTGATGATATTGGCGTTTTAAGCTTTGGATTGGTCGCCATCGCCTGCTTTGTTAATGATGAAGTAAAGTCCAAATCAAGAACCCAAATGTCCAAGTGGTTTAATAAATTAGACGAAGAAACCATTGCGGAGGTAAACAAGCAATTATAGATAGCAAAAGCTTTTTTCTGCATATGATTAATTTTAGCTGCAGATAAGTGCACCTATGGCTATTCCTTTCAAAATTAGAATGTTACTCTGGCAAGATCGGTTATTTGGCAAAAGAACCGAAAAAATGCCACCGGCACAGGCAAGGGAAACATCGAACAAGTTCTACCAAAAGGTTGTCAACAGGATAGATTATCCTGCGATTTCTATGACTCAAGTAACGGATATGCTTATCCCAATGAGGGATAAGCATCAGATCAAAGTCAGAATCTATAAGCCATCAAACAAACCAGGTTTGCCGGTAATTGTATATTTCCATGGAGGCGGGTTTGTAGTCTATAATTTGGAATCTCATGATCGCGTATGCCGCAGAATTGCAAAAACAACCGAATCTATTGTTGTATCAGTGGACTACCGATTGGCGCCGGAGTTCAAATTCCCAGTCGCAGCTGAAGATTGTTATGATAGCCTCAGCTGGACATTTGCAAATGTTGATTCTTTTGGAGGCGATCTATCAAATATTTCCGTGGCAGGGGATAGTGCCGGAGGAAATCTGGCTACTGTGGTTTGTCTGATGTCTAAGGAATACTCCGGCCCTGAAATTAGAAGTCAGATATTGATATATCCAACAGTAGACGCTACAC
>JAHHJQ010000339.1 GCA_018680005.1 Bacteroidia bacterium
TTTGATGAAGAAGCTAACCTAAGTGTTGGGCAATATGTTCTTTCCAATATGAAGGATGTCGTGGAACTCTTCGAGAACTCGTTATATATCAAGGTTTTGAATATTTATATACAAAGGATCGTTGACCAAAAACATACTGATCTTCAAACATTTATAAATCACACAGATCCCAAAATTTCCAAACTTGCTATTGATTTAAGTACTTCCCCGTACGAGATGAGTGATAATTGGGATGACAAAGGAGTTGGTCTTCAAAACCAACCGGTTCCTGAAGAAAACTATGTAAAGGACGCTATCCATTCCTTGCTCAGGATCAAGCTTCAAAAAATAAAGAAGCTTATTGCTACCAATGCCGAAAAAATCAAAAACTTTGATAGCGAAATTCAGCAAGAAGGAGAATCACTTGAAATGCTCCTAAAAATCCATCAGCAACTAAAATCATTATTGAATGAACTGGCCACCAAATATGGTACTATCGTAATTGCCTAAAATTGATTCACTTTAGGAATTTATGCATTTCGGTTGATACAATTGAGATCCTCGAAAGCAACCTTAAGACGGTTCACAAATGATTGTTCGCCCTTTCTTAGCCAAACTCTGGGATCATAGTTTTTCTTGTTCGGGACATCATCACCATCAGGATTACCTATTTGACTTTGGAGATATGCTTTCTTTTCTTCGTAATAGTTCTTTACTCCATCCCAGAAAGCCCATTGCATATCCGTATCAATATTCATCTTCACTGCTCCATACTCGATCGCTTCCCTGATCTCTTCCTGAGAAGAACCACTGCCGCCATGAAAGACAAAATTGATAGGATTTTTACTATCGAGTCCTGCTTTTTCTTTGACAAACTCCTGAGAATTTTTCAAAATCACCGGACGCAATTCAACATTACCAGGTTTGTATACGCCATGCACATTTCCAAATGCTGCTGCAATTGTAAATCGGTCACTGATAGCACTCAACTCTTTGTAAGCATAATATACCTCTTCAGGCTGCGTGTACAACTTGTCATTATCCACTTCTGTATTGTCCACGCCATCTTCTTCTCCTCCGGTTACTCCAAGCTCTATCTCTAAAGTGATTCCCATGGCAGAGAAACGTTCCATATAACGCTTACATATCTCGATATTCTCTTCAATTGGTTCTTCAGAAAGATCGATCATATGCGAGCTAAAAAGTGGAAATCCCTTCTGATCATAAAACTTTTGATTGGCTTCTAACATTCCATCCATCCACGGCAGAAGTTTCTTGGCACAATGATCCGTATGTAGCAAGGTGGTTACACCATAGGCTTTGGAAAGTGCATGCACATGCATCGCACCTGATACTGCGCCCAAAACGGTAGCTTGCTGACCTTCGTTGGATAGTCCCTTACCTGCAACAAATTGTGCACCTCCGTTTGAAAATTGGATGATCACCGGACTGTTAACTTCTCGGGCTGTTTCCATGACAGCATTCATAGAATCTGATCCTATGACGTTGACTGCCGGCAATGCAAAGTCGTTATCATTTGCATAATTCAATAGTGCTGTTACTTCATCTCCATGAAGAACGCCATTTCTAAATTTCGTTGATGTTGAAGTTGCCATTTCGTTTTAATCTATATGTGAATTCATAATGAAGCAAAGTTGCTCCTCTTCCAGTATTTGCGCGCAAATATAATAATAGCTATAGCTATCCTTCTTGTTGTCAGTGAAAGATGGTATAACCATGACAATATTTGCTAGATGATTTCCTTCTCGGTAAGATATCGTTCCGCATCCAACGCGGCCATACAACCAGTTCCGGCAGCAGTAACTGCCTGGCGATATACCTTATCCGCAGCATCCCCACCCACAAAAACACCTTCCACATCGGTCTTTCCGGTGCCTGGGATAGCGTTGATATAACCAACATCATCCATTGAAAGCCATTCCTTGAAGATTTCAGTATTTGGCTTGTGACCTATTGCAACAAAGAAACCCTTTGCTTCGATGACCGATTCTTCTCCTGTCTTGTTATTTCTGACTTTCACACCTTCTACCTCTTCCTCTCCTAAGACTTCTACAGTTTCTGTATTCCAATGGATTTCAATATTCTTTGCATTAAAGACACGTTTCTGCATAATCTTAGAAGCACGCATTTCATCACGACGGATAAGCATATGAACCTTGGGGCACAATTTCGCTAAATACGATGCTTCTTCAGCCGCAGTATCTCCACCACCGACGACAACAACATCCATACCTCTGAAAAAGAAACCATCGCAAACTGCACACGCAGACACACCTTTGTTGGTTAGTCTCTGTTCAGATTCAATTCCCAACCACTTCGCACTTGCTCCAGTAGATATGATAATCGTATCGGCAGATAACTCAGCTCCACCTTCAGTCCATAAACGATGCACAGGACCAGTAAAATCCACTTTGACGATCATCTCCATCCTGATGTCCGTATCAAAGCGCTCGGCTTGTTTTCGGAAATCCTCCATCATTTGAGGTCCCATGACACCATCTGGATAACCTGGGTAATTTTCTACATCAGTTGTTATCATCAATTGTCCGCCCATTTCCGGTCCTGTAAACAAAACAGGCTTTAATCCCGCTCTAGCTGCATAAAGTGCTGCAGTATAACCCGCCGGTCCAGACCCAATGATGACACATTTGTGATGTTCCATATATTGCAATTTTAATTTTGAAGTTGCAAAAATCAGTTATTTATTAGAAGAATGTAAGCCTTATATGAAGATTTATGGATTACTCACTTCATTAGACGATAAATTAGGTACACTTATCGTTGGAATTGGTTTAATTCAGATACTTCTAATAAATTGCAAATACTAGTTGAGGTAGTTCCTTTCTATAAAACTTAAGTTATGCTAGCATATATATACACATTCAGTTTTGCAGCCAGTTTAGGAGGATTAATAGCTTGGTTCTACTACAAAGATCAACCAGCCATGTCACGTTGGATGAGTAGAATTTTTGTAGGTGGATTTTTTACATATCTGTTCGCTTTGGCATTCGCGGATGGGGCCTTTAGTGCGAAACTCTTCATTCTGTTTCGTGATTTCATGGTGCTTTCTGTAGTGGCACTATTCTTTAATGTAGTACAGAAATACCTTTATGTTTTTATTGCCGGTTTGGTATTGCTCTACGGTAGTTTTAGAATGGGTTACCAGCAGGTTATGATGGATTCCTTCAAGGCGCTAACCACTTCAGAGCAAAAAGCAGATGTTCAGGAGAATTTTCAAAGTCCGACATTGGAAAATATCCAGGGAAACCGCTCCTTAGCTAAAGATGGGGAGTTGCTTATTGAGTTGAAAGAAGGTAAAACGATCAATGATATAAAACAGGAGTTCTTCATGAGAAAGTTTAATCTCAATGGATTGAGGATAGCTTTTGACCCAGAAGATGAAGATGCTACAATCCTGGATAACTTTGTAATAGCGGATGCAACAAATGATATAGAGTTAAATAACATCATAAGGTTTTTGGATAAAGCAACCGATCTTGTTCAATACTATGAATTCAATGAAAGTATCCAAATCGATGATCCTGTTGCTTCGGATTCGGAACTAGATATAGAAAGAGGCGAATTTCTGGTCAATGATCCTGGTTTGAGCCAATCCTGGAGTTTTAAAAAACTTGATGTCAATCAACTACATCTGGATCTCAAAAACAAGAAGATAAAACCTGGAAAGAAAGCACTCATCGCCATTTTAGACACCGGCGTAGACAAAAATCATGAAGACTTGAGTGCCAAATATAAATCAGTCGCAAATAAGAATGACAAAGATGCAGTAGGCCACGGTACACATTGTGCAGGTATTGCCGCTGCGGTCAGCAATAATGGAAAAGGTATAGCGAGCTATGCCTTCAATAATGATTTTGTTGAAGTAACTAGCATCAAAGTTCTAAATGACTTTGGAGGAGGTACTCAGAATGGCATAATCAATGGAATGATCAAGGCAGCGGATGAAGGTGCCGATGTAATTTCAATGTCACTCGGAGGTCGATCCAGTGCAGCCAAACAAAGAGCTTACAACAAGGCCGTCGAATATGCTAACAAGAAAGGAGCAATTGTTGTGGTCGCTGCCGGCAATTCCAATATGGATGCAAAAAACTATGCACCAGCAAATGCAAAAGGAGTAATTTCTGTGAGTGCCATTAATCAAAATATCGAACGTGCACCGTTTTCAAATACGGTCAACAATGTAGGGATGGGCATAGCTGCTCCCGGAGTTAATATTTATAGTACCACACCAGGTAACAAATATGCTTCATTTAATGGCACATCCATGGCTGCACCTCATGTGGCTGGTCTTGTAGGTCTAATGAAATCAATTTATCCTGATATAGATACTGAAAGCGCGTATCACATTCTATCCAAAACAGGAATAGAAACGAAGGATACACCAAAAACCGGAAAGTTGATTCAGCCTGCTGCTGCTATAGATTATCTTACAAAGTCTGATTGATAATTCTCGTCAATCGGGATTATACTTTTACTTTTTCAGAAGATGAAGTACCACCCCATGAAAATTCCTTTCGGTATTTTGCCTTAGCCCCTTTTCGAAGAACCTTTAGAGCCTCACGATCGAAGTAAAGCATTTTAACAACTTCAGTGATATCAATTGTTGTTGATTCTTTACTTCGATATTTTACAATAATCCCACATGTGTGATCCAAATTTTCAATCTTATTGAATTGATCAATACAAACTATAGGCAAGCTATAGGATAAAATTTGGGGAATTATTTTATAGGTCTTTGTACTATCATTGAATACAAATATTGAAGCATTGCCCATCTCAATCTCAATACTCTTGAGATCAAATCGAGATATAACGTGAGTAACATGTTGGATACCCAAATCCTTTGTTTGACGATTTATATCCATAAAATGATCCGGGTCTTCAATGATCACCAGATTTAATTTCTTTTTATGCTTGGGAGTGACTTCATCATAGAAATCCCGAAATGATCGTAGTGTGATTTCAGTGCACTCTGTAGAAAGAAAATTGCCAAAAGTGATAACATTATAAGAATGCATGGGTGACGTTTTGTGTTTAAATATTTTATGAACAAGGCGTCTATTATTGACTCCTATATCATTAAATATGCACTCTTATATCTAGCATTTTATTGCGGAATAAAAGGCATTTGTGACAGGAATCAGAATCATATTCGAACTGATTGCCTATAATATTTACCGCTTTCCACTCCAGATTGTTGCAATTTCAAATCAATCTATCTACAAACTAATAATCAACTAAAATTTAAAGCATTATACATATATATAATTGGCATGTTTTATGATTCAATATAGAGAGCGCCTCTTCCATTCATAGCAGACAATCAACAAGAGACGCCTTGATAATCAAGGTATTATGGCCAAGTCAAAAATTGAATCTTTTGCATCACAGAAAATTGCCTTGCAATCACCGATAGAAGTACTCCTGGAGTTCATGCAGGATGCAGGAAGCGCTGATGATATAAATGAATTATATGCCTTCTTAATCTCTCGTTTAAAATCTTCTTTTCAAACCGATGAGGTTGTGGTCTATTCAATTGATCGCAAAACATCAAATCCACAGAAAAAGTATCATAGAATCGGAAAAACAGGCACAATGTGTGAATCGTTCGTTGAAGAATTGGATTCTGATCATTTCCTGATAAAAGAAGTTCTATCTACAAGGGAGCCTGTTATCATCCAAACCAACCCAGATAACAGAAGCTTTGCGCCATCAGGCACTCCGGTGATTAACCAATTGGGGATCCCAATGATATACAATGACCAGGCGCACTCTGTAATTTATATACAATTTGAATCTAATACGAACCTGAAATCTAAGATAGATCAATTTGCTAAAGCCCTTACCCAACACTTGAACCTGCTCATCTCCAAATTGCAGGATAATGAATATACACAGCTTTTCAAAGTTCGAGTGAGAAAGATCATTGTATCGAAGGTATCAGAATTAGAAATCGCTCTTGAGAAAGCAGACCGATACAATCAATCCTTGAAAGACTTTGCCTATATCGTTTCGCATGACCTTCGAGAACCTCTGCGTACGATCAATAGTTACATCAAACTCCTGGAACGTAGATATTCAGATCATTTTGATGAAGATGCCACGACATTTATGCATTTCATTACAGATGGTGTTGAAAGAATGGACGCGCTGATCAAAGATCTTCTGGTTTTCTCAAGAATAGAAAATTCCGTCTATCATTTTGAAGAAACCGATTTTAATAATCTGTTGGTTCTGACTAAAAATAGTCTCAAGCTTAAGCTACAGGAATCCAATGGTATCATTCACTCCGATCCGTTACCTACACTATGGGTAAGTAGAACCCATATCAGTTTATTACTGCAGAATCTAATAGATAATGCTATTAAATTCCGAGTACCGGACAGGGATCCTGTGATTAAAATTACCGTAACAGAATCAGATCAATATTGGCAGTTTTCAGTCCAGGATAATGGTAGTGGGATGGATCTTGATCACAAGAACAACGAACGAATATTTAAGATTTTTCAGCGTCTTCAATCCTTTAATAGTGAAATACCGGGAACAGGTATAGGATTGGCTATTTGCAAAAATATCGTACTTGCTCATGGTGGAAACATCTGGGTAAATTCTAGTCCTGGACAAGGATCTACCTTCCATTTCACAATATCCAAATCACTCAGGCCATTATAATCTTGGGCTGGATAACATTACGATAATTCCTATTTTTGTCCTCTCAATTTTGTGGCTACCTTCAAAAATTTCTGTTTATGAAATATGTCTGTATTTGCATTTTATGCATAGGTCTATTCTCTTCTTGTAAGTCAGATTCTACAAGTGTGAATAAAACAGAATCATCCTTCCAGGAAGTTCAGCCGGCCTCTCTGGATGAGATTGTTACCGACATCACAACAACCGATACCATCAATGTCGCTAAAATGAAATTCGTGGAAACGACCTTTGATTTTGGCAATATCGAAGAAGGTCAACTGGTTGAACATAACTATACTTTTACTAATACCGGAATTGCCCCATTGACTATCACAAATGCTCGCTCAACCTGTGGCTGCACAGTACCTGAATGGCCCAAAGAACCAATTGCTCCGGGACAGTCCGGGAGTATAGAAGTTGTTTTTAATTCCAGAGGTAAGAAAGCAAAGCAGAATAAACCAATTACTATCATCGCTAATACACATCCACAGCAGACTGTGGTATATTTACGCGGAAATGTAATTGCAGCAGATCCATCGTAATAGATGTAGATCTCAAATTCTTAATCAAAACTTAGAATTGAAATGTCTTTAATATTCCTACTTCAATCCGGTGTTTCAGGACTTACCGGCATGTGGCCCTTGTTGGCAATCATGGTAGTCTTTTGGCTCTTTTTTATAAGACCACAGAACAAAAAGCAAAAAGAACAGCAAAAGTTTATTCAAGAAATTGAGAAAGGCAGTGAAGTTTGTACTACTTCAGGAATGATAGGAAAGATTAGTAAAATTGAGGAAAATATCATAACCCTTCAGGTGGACACCAAAACGTTTATAAGAGTAACAAGAGGAGCAATCTCCAAAGAAATGACGGAAATGCTGAAAACTGGAGCAGAGGCGTAATTTATTTGAATAGATAAATATTAAGACCGGATGAGTCCAACGACTTATCCGGTTTTTTGTTGGATTAAGAAAAGAGAGATTAATTCTCGATCTTAATACCTATGAAAATCCTAACTGCAGAACAAACACGTTGGTTAGATCGATATACTATCGAGAACGAACCCATTGAATCAATAGATTTAATGGAACGAGCTTGTGAGGCATTTGTGCATTGGATAGAAGAAAACATTCCTTCAGATTCTAATATGCTCATTTTTGCCGGTCCAGGAAATAATGGAGGTGATGCTCTAGGTATCGCCAGATTATTACACCAATCTTCATATCCGGTTGTAGTGGTGCTTTGTCAGGATGGTAAAAAGATATCTAAAGACTGCGCAATCAATTTGAAACGAGCTGAGGCTTGTGATGGTTTGCAAATTATTCGTTTTGAGGAAGCCTTGACATTCGTCAACATGGATTATATCATCGATGGTATTTTTGGATCAGGGCTCACAAGAGCTATTGAATTTCCGTACGATAAGGCAATAGAGATTATCAATCAATCCAAATTACCTGTCATTTCTATAGATATCCCGAGTGGACTTCAAATGGATCAAGTTTCCTCAGAACCAATTTGCAGAGCAAGGTTTACCATTACCTTTCAATTGCCAAAATTAGCTTTGCTCCTGCCGCAGAATGATTGTTATGTTGGTACATGGCATTGCGTGGATATCGGGCTTTCACAAGGAGGCATTGCACAGATAGAAGCTCAAAGAGTTCTAGTAGACATAGAATTTGCCAAAAAACTTTATCGGCCCAAAAGGAAATATGATCATAAAGGAACCAATGGCAGAAGCTTATTGATTTCAGGCAGTTCCGATATGCCAGGTGCTGCAGTATTAAATACTAAGGGTTGTCTAAGAAGTGGTAGCGGATTGGTAACATTATATAGCATTCCAAGTGTTATTCGTCTTGCTCAACAATCGATACCTGAGATTTTATCTTCAATAGATCAAGGTGTGAATCATATAATAACAACACCAGATCTAAATAATTTTGATAGCATTGGGGTCGGTAGTGGATTGGGAACACATGCAGAAACCGCAAATGCTTTACGCGAAATGCTCAGAGATTGTAAACAACCACTCGTAATCGATGCAGATGCACTTAATATCATTGCTCAATTGGATCTTGTAGATACTATTTCTAGAAATTCGATAATAACCCCACACCCCAGGGAATTCGAAAGATTATTTGGCTCCTTTGATAATGATTTTGAAAGAATTGATTTTATAAAAAAGCATTGTATGGCTCATGGTGTTACGATTGTCCTCAAAGGGCCTCATACATGTATTGGAACACCTGGTGGTATGATTTATTTCAATGCTTCAGGCAATCCAGGAATGGCTACTGCCGGAAGTGGTGATGTGCTTACAGGCATGATCACTTCCTTGATAGCTCAAAATTATTCACCTGAAGAGGCCGCAATTTTAGGTGTATTCCTTCATGGCCTGGCAGGTGACGTCGCGCTCAAGACACTTGGAAGCTATGAAGGAATCATTGCTTCAGACATCATCGACGCTATACCGGAGGCCTTTTCAATGATAAACGACATATGAAAAAAATTACAGTATTAACAGGAGCTGGAGTAAGTGCAGAAAGTGGCATCAATACTTTCAGGGATTCTGGCGGACTATGGGAAAATCATGATGTAATGGAAGTAGCATCCATTGATGGTTGGAGAGCTAATCCGAATTTGGTGCTTGATTTTTATAATCAGAGAAGACGTCGCCTTTATGAAGTAAGACCAAATGCCGCGCATGAATATGTTGCAAAACTGGAGGAACATTTTGACGTGGTTGTTGTAACTCAAAACATAGACAATTTGCATGAACGAGCTGGATCGACCAATGTAATCCATCTTCACGGTGAACTCAATAAAGCAAGAAGTGTATTAAATGAAAATCTGATAGTGGAGTGTGAAAAAGATATCCTTCTGGGAGATTTAGCCTCAGACGGTGGACAGTTGCGTCCACATATTGTGTGGTTTGGTGAAATGGTTCCACTCTTGGAGGTAGGTGCTCAGGCCGTAATGGAAGCAGACCATGTTATAATTGTCGGCACCTCGCTGCAAGTCTACCCAGCAGCTGGATTAGTTGGTTATGCCAGACCAGAAATTCCTATAGCTTATATAGATCCTAATCCGGCTATTTCTTATGAGTTGAATCGAGCCTCTAATCTGACTGTCATTCCAAAAGTCGCGACCGAAGGAATGCACGAAGTCTATAAAGAACTTATTCCGGTTTAGAAAAGAAAAGGTCGAATTGAATAATTCGACCTTTCATAGTAATAACCACTTAAAAAGCTATCAGCTTCCACACATCAGACATCCATCATCCATATTGCACACCATGTCATTACTGGATTCTGGTTGACTTTGCTGCTCGGATTGCGGTCGAGCAACTTGTGTTGAAGCAAACATCATTGACTCGCTATTCGTAGAACCCATTTCGGTATTGGGCATCGATTTCGCGATTGCTATTTCTTCTTCCGGCTGAGACGTTTGAGTGCTTTCTTCTTTACCGGATTTTCTTTGATATTTCTCACTGAGCGTGAACTTGATCGGATCTACGGCTGCTTTGGACCTTAGATAATACATTCCTGTTTTCAATCCACTCTTCCAGCCGTAAAAATGCATGGAGGACAATTTTCCGAAATTCGGACTCTCCACAAAGAGATTTAAACTCTGGCTCTGGCAGATATAAGCGCCCCGATCTGCTGACATATCAATCAATACCTTTTGACTTAATTCATATGCGGTTTTATACAGCGACTTAAGATCTTCAGGAATTTCCGGAATATTTTGAATGGAGCCATTAGCTGCCATCAATTTTTCTTTCATTGCTTCGTCCCACAGTCCCAGACCAATTAAATCTTTCAACAAATGTTTATTCACGATGATATACTCACCTGATAATGTCCTTCTTGTATAGAGGTTAGAAGTATATGGCTCAAAGCACTCATTATTCCCAAGAATTTGTGATGTGGACGCTGTTGGCATAGGTGCAAGCAAAAGACTATTTCTTACTCCATGCTTTGCAATGTTTTCCTTCAATTCTGTCCATTCCCATCTATCTGTAGGTGTAACACCCCACATATCATACTGAAGCTCTCCTTTGCTTACTGGAGATCCTTTGTATGTCTGATATGGTCCGCTCTTCTCAGCCTGAGCACATGATTCCGTAAGTGCCGCGAAATAGATAGTCTCAAAGATCTCCTTGTTTAATTTCTTGGCTTCCTGGCTATCAAAAGCATATCTCATCTGGATAAAAGCATCTGCCAGGCCTTGAACACCGATGCCTATAGGCCGATGTCTCATATTGCTGTTGCGTGCTTCTTCAACAGGGTAATAATTGATATCAATAACCTTGTTCAAATTAGCAGTTACTACCCTAGTGACATCGTATAATCTTTGGAAGTCAAATTTTCCTTTATTGACAAACTTACCAAGCGAAATAGAAGCTAAATTACATACAGCTACTTCATCCGGCGCGGTGTATTCCATAATTTCAGTACATAGATTACTGGACTTTATGGTTCCGAGGTTCTTCTGATTAGACTTACGATTTGCAGCGTCTTTATATAGAATATATGGCGTGCCAGTCTCAATTTGTGATTCAAGTATTGCAAACCACAATTCCTGTGCCTTGACTGTACGCTTTGCTTTCCCTTCCTGTTCATACTTGTGATAAAGCGCTTCAAACTCACCTCCATATGTATCATGCAAACCAGGACATTCGTCTGGACAGAACAAACTCCACTCTCCATCTGCCTGAACTCTTTCCATAAACAAGTCAGAGATCCACATGGCGTAGAATAGATCTCTAGCTCTCAATTCTTCCTTTCCATGATTCTTTTTCAACTCAAGGAAATCAAAAACATCCGCATGCCATGGTTCAAGATAAATAGCAAATGCTCCCTTTCTTTTACCACCACCCTGGTCAACATATCTTGCGGTATCATTAAATACCTTTAGCATGGGTACGATACCGTTTGATGTACCACCGGTTCCTTTGATATAACTTCCTTTTGCCCGAATGTTATGGATGCTCAAACCAATACCACCTGCCGATTGTGAAATTTTTGCACATCTCGACAGCGTTTCGAAAATGCCTGGAATACTATCATCCGTCACGGTGAGGAGGAAGCAAGAAGACAATTGCGGCTTTGGTGTGCCCGCATTAAAAAGTGTTGGTGTCGCGTGGATAAACCATTTCTCAGACATGAGATTGTATGTCTCAAGCGCCGCTTCTATGTCTGCAGCATGAATACCCAGAGCCGCTCTCATGAGCATATGCTGTGGTCTTTCCACTACTTTACCATCCATGCGCAGCAAATAAGATCTTTCCAATGTTTTGAATCCAAAAAAGTCAAAACTATAATCCCGATCATAGATGATGGCTGAGTTCAATCGATCCTCATTCTCCATCACAATATCCCGTGTTTCTTTAGAAATCAATCCCGCATTTTTTCCGGTTTTGGGATCTACATATTTGAAAAGATCCTCTATTGTATCTGAAAATGATTTCTTGGTATTCTTATGCAAATTAGAAACAGCAATGCGTGCTGCAAGCAAGGCATAATCCGGATGGTTAGTTGCCATCGTTGCAGCGGTCTCTGCTGCGAGGTTATCAAGCTCAGTTGTGGTTACACCATCATAAAGACCCTGAATAACTTTTTTGCTGATTTCAATTGGTTCTATATAGTTTGGATCAAGACCGTAGCATAATTTTTTGACTCTGGCGGTGATTTTGTCAAAGCTTACGGTTTCGCGCTTGCCGCTTCTTTTTATTACTTGCATGGCTGTTTAAATCTTTTTAGAGGTAAAGAAGTGTGTTTGTTAGCATTAGATTGATTCGCAGAAAGTTCTTTTAGCATCAGTAAGCCCGGTCAAATTCAGCCATGAATTTTTACAGGCTGTCAGAGATAATTCTAAAAATCAGCATCAAGGGTGAATACCTGATCCGATCTATCGGATGTAACACCTGATTTTTGATAATCTCCAACGCGTTTTTCAAAAAAGTTGGTTTTCCCTTGCAGGGAGATCATTTCCATCCATGGGAATGGATTTTCTACATTGTATATTTTGTCGCTGCCCAAGGCGACCAATAAACGGTCAGCAACAAATTCGATGTATTGGCACATCATGTCTGCGTTCATACCTATCAAGTTGACAGGTAGTGCGTCTGTAACGAATTCTTTTTCGATATCTACAGCATCAGTAATAATCTTCCGCACCGTTTCTTTGGATAATTTGTTCTGAATGTGATCATTGTAGAGAAGGCATGCGAAATCACAATGCATCCCCTCGTCCCGGGAGATCAATTCATTAGAAAAGGAAAGTCCGGGCATTAGCCCTCTTTTCTTCAACCAAAAAATAGAACAGAAACTGCCAGAGAAGAATATACCCTCAACCGCAGCAAAGGCAATTAGCCTCTCCGCAAAAGAGCTATTATCAATCCATCTCAGTGCCCAATTGGCCTTTTTCTTTACACAATCCAATGTTTCAATCGCATTGAATAGATGATCCTTTTCTTTGGGATCACTTATGTAGGTATCAATAAGAAGTGAGTAAGTTTCACTGTGGATGTTTTCCATCATAATCTGGAAACCATAAAAGAATTTGGCTTCGGTATATTGAACTTCGCTTACAAAATTTTCCGCTAAGTTCTCATTAACTATACCATCACTTGCGGCAAAGAACGCCAGAACGTGTTTGACAAAGTGACGTTCTTTGTCATTCAGTTTTTCTTTCCAATCTGTAAGGTCAGCACTAAGATCTATTTCTTCAGCTGTCCAAAAACTGGCTTCGCTTTTCTTATAGAATGCCCAGATATCATCATGTTCAATTGGAAAAAGTACAAATCGGTTTGGATTTTCTTTCAGGATGGGTTCAATGCTAGTGTTCATAGTGTACTACTAATTTGTTTGTTCGTTTGTATTCGTCAGTTTACCAGACATCTTTGCGTCCGGCAAAGATTGTCCATTGAGTTGGTTCAGGGTCTCAAGTGTTACCGTTTGGCTTGTTTCCACTCTTCAGGACTGAAGAGCTTCAGTTTCGCTCTTTTTGGGTTATTACTCCGTTTGTGTATAAACGTGATGTCAAATATAGAAAGCGATTGCGCCTGTCTCGAACAATATTATTAACAGCTTGTGGATAAGTGTGGACAAGCTATAAAAACATTATAATATGCAATTTTGACATATTATAAAAAACATTAATATGGTAGGCAGGAATACTTGTTTGTTGAGCCCGATCTTAGAATAATCTTTTGCTTTTGAAAAACCAGGCAAGTAGTGCACTTATAGCCAAGGAAAAGAATAAGATGTAGTAGAAGGCTCCCTCCACATGCATAAATGGAAGATCTACATTCATACCATAGAAACTTGCAACCAATGTCGTGACCATCAGGATTATGGTGATCAATGTGAGTCTTTGGACGCCCTGATTAAGATTGTTAGAAATGATTGAGGTATAAGCCTCCATGGTACCGTTAAGAATATTGGTATAGACATTGGACATCTCCAGTGCCTGACTATTATCAATGATAATATCTTCGAACAGATCCTCCAATTCTTCATCGTCTCTTATCTTCAGAAAGTCCGTTCTTTTCATTTTCATCTTTAGAAGCTCGTTGGAGCTCAGACTATTTACAAAAAACACTAAACTCTTTTCGATACTCAACAAACGCTTGAGATCGTGATTCCTACTGGAATTGTATAACTCCTTTTCTATGATATTTCGCGAAAGGTTCAAGCTCTTCAAACAAGTCAAAAAACGATATACTGTCTGTTCAAACATTTGTATCACAAACCGCTTATAATTCGCAGGATCAAAGTTTTTCACCTTGTTTTCGAGAAATAGTTCAATTACAGGGTTATCAAATGCTGTGATCGTAATAATATTTTCTTTGGTAAGAATGATCCCGATAGGCACAGTTATAAAATTGGCTTCATTATCCTGTGTATTTTCATTTTGCATCGGCCCGTTAACCACAATCAGACGGACATCCTCTTCTATTTCATATCGCGATCTTTCATCGATATCCAACGA
>JAHHJQ010000340.1 GCA_018680005.1 Bacteroidia bacterium
CTCCTCAAGATATCGGACATTTCCAGATATAGAAAATACCAAAAACAATTATTTTGGGGTTCGCACTTAAAATCTTCATATGAAAATTCAAGTAAGTTTATTATTCATCCTTTTTGCGCTATTAGGATCTCTGACTGCTCAGGGACAAAAGGATAAGATCATATCCTATGTGGAAGCGCAAAAAGATATCGCCATTGAAACGGCCGATAAGATATGGGCATTGGCAGAATTGGGGTACCAGGAAAATGAAAGTACGATGCTACTCCAGGGCGTTTTGAAAGATGCCGGATTCAATGTTCAATCTAGCGTAGCAGGAATACCGACAGCTTTCGTTGCTGAATACGGATCCGGAAAACCAGTCATTGGCATCCTGGCAGAATTCGATGCTTTACCGGGAATATCGCAAGACGCTGTTCCAACAAAACAAAAAAGAGAAAATCAGGAAAATGGTCATGCCTGTGGTCACCATTTATTTGGATCCGCTTCATCCAATGCTGCGGTAGCCGTCAAAAAGTGGCTTGAGAATTCAGGTCAGTCCGGTACCATTAGAGTCTATGGAACACCAGCAGAAGAGGGCGGTGCTGGGAAAGTCTACCTGGTAAGAGAGGGTATGTTTGATGATGTAGATGTCGTGCTGCACTGGCATCCGGGAGACGGCAATACTGCTTCTGCAGGTTCTTCACTGGCGAACAAATCAGCCAAGTTTCGATTTCATGGTCGCGCTACGCATGCCGCAGGAGCACCACACAGAGGTAGATCCGGATTGGATGGGGTAGAGGCGATGAATTATATGGTCAACCTCATGCGTGAGCACGTCACCCAGGAATCACGAATACATTATGTGATCACGCGTGGCGGTGAAGCGCCGAATGTAGTTCCCGCGTTTGCGGAAGTGTACTACTATATCCGTCATCCCGAAATGGCTGAAGTAAAGGCCATGTTCGAAAGAGTAGTAAAGGCAGCAGAAGGAGCTGCGATGGGAACCGGGACAACCATGGACTATGAAGTCATTCATGGTATTTATAATCTGCTTCCTAATGCAGCTATTTCACGGGTGATGTATGATAATCTGAAAAAGGTAGGCGGAGTAGCTTATACCGAAGAAGAAAAAAGCTTTGCCCATACGATCATTAGTACTTTTCAGAATACAGATGCAAAACCAGAAGATGCCATAAAGATCGATCCATTTACGGTGACAACCCGTGGAAGGGGCGGTTCTACAGATGTAGGAGATGTGAGTTGGATGGTCCCAACGGCGGGATTACGTGCAGCTACATGGGTGCCCGGTACTTCCGCACATAGTTGGCAAGCCGTGGCAGCAGGAGGAATGAGTATTGGACATAAAGGTATGATGGTCGCCGCTAAAACACTGGCACTGACGGCGTATGACCTTTTCAATAATCCGGAAGTCATCAAAAAAGGCTGGAGCGAGCTGATAGAAAGAAGAGGTGAAGGGTTTGAATATGAAGCCTTGCTGGGCGATCGACCACCACCACTCGATTACCGCAATTAATAGGACAGTATGAACCCATGCTGCTGAGCGTGGGCGATCATGTCGTCGGAAGATTCTGCAAGCAACGCGTTTACCTCAGGATGCTGTTTTATTAGTTTAGCGACGCGTCTTGCATTTTTGTCTGCTTTTACTTTTCTGATATAAATGGCCTTTATCTGTGTCGGAAATTCGGCAACCATACGGATATAGATATCTGCATCTTTTTCACCGGAATCGCCAAGAAGGATGAATTCCAGATGCGGATAAGTCCTTAGTATATGACGGATAGATTCAGCCTTATGATCCCGGAAATGACCCGCTGGTTTGATACCATAGTCTCGCAACAGGACTGGGCCCTTTGGTAGATGTTGAATTTCGAGAAATCGTACAATCAGATCATAAATATTCCAGGGACTATTGGAGACATAAAAAATGGGATTCGCCTGTCGACCATCTGATCCTTTGGCCATTGCTCGGAATAGTCGTGTCACACCGGTCATGGGTCTTCGCTCAAAAGCACTTTTGAACATGGTCACATAGAACAATCTCCATTTCAATCTGGAAGTTACATGGGATTGCAGTATGGTATCATCGATGTCAGAGATCACCCCATAATTCGAATTTCCTTTTGTAAAGATGACTTCGCCTAGTCCTGTTTCAGTAAGCGTGTCACTGGGCAGTGCTTCATTGATTTGGACTTTTGTGTCAATCCATTGGTCATCTTGCTGAGTTGGAGGTGCAGTCCACCGTTCATCAATCATAAAATAGCCCTCTGAATCCGTGGTACGTTCGAAGTACTGGTTATTAATTTTGACTTTAACCTGGATACACCCGACTTCATCGGTCTCAAATCTTTTGTAGGTATTGAGGAGGTTGCTAAGTGTACTATTCGCGGGATCAGGAGAGATGCCTTTATTCTTTAGTACCCTTCCTTTTAAAAAGAGCTTGTCTTTATTCGCATAACCCCTGTAAGGGACGATGATGATTTCTTTTTTGGAGCTAAATAAAGAAAGAACTTGTTTTAGAAATGACACTGGATTTCAAGACAGTTAAGGAGAATATTAGGTATTCAGACCACCACAAACGCTGAGTGTCTGTCCATTAACATATGTGGCCATATCCGACCCTAAGAATACACAGACGTCTGCGATCTCTGAGGACTGGGCCAATCGCTTCATCGGAATCGACGCAAGAAAAGCATCTTTGGTTTTATCATCCAGGACTTCGGTCATTTCGGTTTCTACAAAACCAGGAGCGATGACATTGCATCGGATATTTCGCGATCCGACTTCTTTTGCGATGGACTTTGAAAATCCTATAATGCCCGCTTTGGAGGCAGCATAATTGGCCTGACCAGCATTTCCAAAAACGCCAACAACACTACTCATATTGATGATGGAACCATTTCGGTTTTTCATCATGGGGCGCAAGAGTGCTTTGGTAAAATTGAAAACAGATTTGAGGTTAGTGTTGATCACATTGTCCCACTGCTCTTCTGACATTCTAAGCATGAGGTTGTCTTGTGTGATGCCTGCATTATTGATCAGTATATCGATAGACCCAAAATCTCCCAGTATAGTGGCCACAGTATCTTGAGTATTTTGGAAATCCGCAGCATCAGATTGATAAGCCATAACCGTATTGTCAGCAGTAGACAAGTCTTCGACGATGGCATCCGCAGCCGCTGATGATGATCTGTAGGTGAAGGCCACATTGGCCCCTTCAGCAACAAACTTTCTAACTATAGCTTCACCGATTCCACGAGAACCTCCAGTGATTAATGCATTTTTTCCATCTAATAATCCCATGCGTTAATATTCGTTTTGGTCATTTAAAAAAGTGAAAGACAAACCTTCACCCCCGCAAAAGTGAGAAATATTTTGAACCTCACCAGAATTCAAAGAAAAAGTCTGCTGATGTGACAAGCTTGAATTATAGGTCAAATATTCAATGGTTCAACATTGAATTGATAATGGATTGGTAATTAGGGTAATATAGATAAAGACTTTCGTCGTATTAGAATTAATTATAATAGATTGGCACTAGTTTTGTTATACTTCCTTATGTACCCCTCCTCTAGCGTTATAGGAATTAAATGATTCAAACTGTACGAAAGACGAGCACTCACGCTGGTGTACACGCAAAGAATTGTTATTACGTGAAGAGCGAAAACCGCAGTAATGCGGTTAGCCCATAACCAACTTTTGGTTATGGGCTTTTTGTTTACCTTCTAAAGTAGACACTTGGTACATATCTGTTGATCCCTTTTTTTATTAGCTTACCTACTGAAAATAAATTCAATTCCTATGGCTGAAATACAATCATCCAAAGCCGTCAGGTATTCTCCTGGAGTAAGAAGTATGTTACCCTTGTTTTATGTCGGATGGGCGGATAATGAATTGAGTGATCAGGAAAAGCGACTGATCCAAAACAAGATCGAGCAACTGGATTTTCTAAGTGCGAAAGACCGCACCTTGCTCAAGAGTTGGAGTGATCCTGCTACGCCTCCCAGTTCGAGGCTTTTGCGATCATGGGTAGACATTATCCGAGCCTCGACCCAGGATATCAATCCTAAGAAGAAATTAAGTTTGGTGGATCTCGGGGTTGAGATGGCAAGGTTCAGCTGCCCCGAAGGTGAAGAAGATGTATGGTGTGCAGATTCCACCAAAATTGCGCTGGATGAAATTGAAGCCGCTATCGGACCATCGGATATTGATTTTTTTAGATCGATTCTGACACCGGAAGTTTTTGAGAAACAATCGGGTTTTGCAGATGAAACAACATCTTTTGATGTCGGTGCCATGCAGGATGTACTGGATGCTCGATGTCCGGATAAATGGAAAGAATACCGGGAATATTTTTCAAGTAAGACTTTTAAGACTCCGGTACTTAGCGACAAAGACGAATATCGAACTCAGATACTGAAATGGTGCCATTTGCTGGGTGAAAAGGGATATGGAGCAATTTCTTATCCTACCGAATATGGCGGTCAGGATGATTTCTGGGGATACGCGGCCTTATTTAGTACCCTGGCACAAACAGATCTTAGTCTGACGATCAAGTTTGGGGTTCAGTTTGGATTGTTTGGCGGAAGCATCATGTGGCTGGGCACTCGATATCATCATGACAAATATCTTAAGCAGGCAGGAAATCTGGAGTTGCCCGGTTGTTTTGCAATGACCGAAACCGGTCATGGAAGCAATGTCAATGGACTAGAAACTACAGCTACCTATATATCAGAATCTGATGAGTTGGAAATTCATTCGCCGACGTTTTCAGCCGGAAAGGAATACATCGGGAATGCCCTTCATAGCAAGATGGCATCCGTATTCTGTCAGCTAATCGTCAATGGTGAAAATCATGGCGTACATGCTGTATTGGTTAGAATCAGGGATCAAAAACACCAATTGCTGCCTGGCGTCTCAGTCGAAGACAATGGGTACAAGTTAGGACTTAATGGGATCGATAATGGAAGACTGTGGTTCAATAAAGTAAGGGTTCCAAGAACGAATCTGCTCAATCGATATGGAGATATTGATAAAAACGGAAATTATTCCAGCCCCATAGAAAGTCGTAACAGACGCTTTTTCACGATGCTCGGCACCCTGGTGGGGGGACGTGTGTTTGTGCCACAAGCAGGTCTTGCAGCCACGAAAAAGGCATTGGCTATAGCAATCAGATATGGACTCCGTCGTCAGCAATTTGCTGCAAAGGAGGGAGCGCCGGAGACGGTCATCATGGATTATCCTTCCCATCAGGCACGGTTGATGCCCCTGGTCGCGAAAGCCTATGGTTTGCACTTTGCGCTGGAATTTCTGACAGAAAGATTTATCAACAGGACTGAAGCGGATACACGAGAGATTGAAACTATAGCTGCTGCCTTGAAATCCTATGCTACATGGTATACGACGGATGCAATTCAGGAATGCCGAGAGGCCTGTGGTGGTAAAGGATACCTGACCGAAAATCAATTTGCAGATCTCAAAGCTGATACGGATATCTTCACCACATTCGAAGGTGACAATACAGTCCTTATGCAGTTGGTCGCCAAAGGTTTAATATCGGAGTTTCGTCAAGCATTTCATGACGAAGGATTCCGTGCTGTCATGCGGGTATTGCTAAAACAGGTGTCCACATCGATATTTGAAAGCAATCCGATCGCATCGCGAAACAGGGATATGGAGCATCTCTTGAGTTCAGAGTTTCACAAACAAGCCCTGGGTTATCGCCGTCATCGTCTATTGGTCTCAGTGACACAACGGATGCGTAGTATGCTCAGAAAGAAGATGGATCCTTATCTCGCATTTCTCAAATGCCAGACACATTTGTTGCGTCTCGCCAATGCTTATACTGAGGAATTGATCTATGAACAATTTTATAAAAAGGTAAGATCCGTTCAGGATCAAAAGCTACATGGTGTTTTACGAAAATTGAGGAATTTATACGCTCTCACAGTGATCTACGAGGATCGCGGTTGGTTTCTCGAATCCGGATATATTGAAAGTGCTAAATCCAAGGCCATCCGTGCTGTCATTGGCCGGCTGAATCGGGAAGTTCGTCGCGAATCGCTCGGATTAGTGGAAGCCTGGGGCATCCCGGACGCATTGCTCAGAGCTCCGATAGCCATGCCGCATCATTAGGATCCGATGGCAGAACATTTAGAAACCGGAAAAAAAGGTGAGGCGATTGCCAGTGAATTCCTATCCAACAAGGGATATCGAATTCTTGAGCACAATTGGCGACACGGACATGGTGAGGTCGACATCATCGCAATGGCAGGTGATATTCTGGTGTTTGTAGAAGTGAAGACCCGCTCCGCTAATTACTTTGGAGAACCCGCTTCTTTTGTGGACAACAAAAAAATGGAAAAGTTGTCCCGGATCGCTTCGGTCTATATGGAAAAGATTCGTCACGATTGGGAAATTAGATTTGATATCATTGGCGTATTGATCAAAGGTCCTCAGCATGCTGAAATCACGCATTACGAAGATGCCTGGTTTCCGGGGTGGGGGTGAAAAGCACTACAATATTGGATAACTAAATCTCCTGTTGTGCCTATTTCATTAAACGAATATTATCCTTATCTTTGCGATCGCATTTTGAAAAAAGTAGAAACTTAGCATATGAAAAAGGATTTGCACCCTGAGAA
>JAHHJQ010000367.1 GCA_018680005.1 Bacteroidia bacterium
TCAATTGTTCCCATTAGTCTCGGATATTATGGGGGACATTTTTGGAAAAATGGTGAACGTATTGTTTATCCGGATGTTCCGCCAGATATGTTTTCAGCCAATGGATTTCAAGGACAACACGTATTTATCATTCCATCACATGATCTGGTAGTGGTACGAATGGGACTTGCAGAGCATCCTGTATTTGATGTCAATCGGTTTTTGAAAGAGATTATATCAGCTATAGAAAATGGTTGAGGTAACCACAATTGGACTAGGGTCACGGGTTTGATCTCAACAAACATATTTATATGACCTTGTACCTTGTACCCTGAACCTGTAGCCAATTCATTTATGCGGTTAAACCCCCATCAACTGGCAACGCATGTCCCGTAACAAAGCTCGCCTTATCGGATGCTAGCCAATTGATCGCATCGGCCATCTCCTGTACATCCGAAAAGCGCTTCATCGGTATACCTGCTTTGAGTTTATCGGCGATTTCTCCATATAGTTCAGGTTTGAAAAGTCCTGACGGAGTAAAGACCGGACACAAAGCATTCACGCGGATATTACGTTTCGCATATTCCATGGCGGCAGTTCTGGTCAGTCCAACCACTGCATGTTTGCTGGCGACATAGGCACTTGCGTTAGGTAATCCCCGTATACCGGCAATAGAGGCAATATTGATGATACACCCTCCTCCTTGCTTCAACATATGTGTGAGTTCTACTTTCATACAGTAGAATACCCCGGTCTGATTGACTGCAATGATCCGATCCCAGTCCTCCAATGCTTTGTCTGCTGTTTTCGCGAAATCAGGCGATCCGATCCCCGCATTGTTCACTGCAATGTCTATCCTGCCATAGTGGTCGACTGCGGACCGGAACATATGTTGGACATCATCCCAATCGGCAACATTGTTTTTAATAAAGAAGGCATCTCCACCTTTGGACTTGATGTTTTCTACGGTTTCCTGTCCACCTTCTTGGTTGATGTCCGTGACGACGATCCGAGCACCTTCGGCTGCCAGGGTGTACGCTGTATTTCTCCCAATACCCGACCCTGCACCGGTTATCAGTGCGACTTTATCCTGATGTAGCATGTATTGATTTTCTATGAATAAGTATTATTATTATAACTGAACGATAGAGTTATCTAATCCTCTTCAACTTTGAGGATCAACTTGCCCATTTTTTCGCCACTAAATAGTCTGAGAAAGGTATCATAGAAATTCTCAATTCCCTCATAGACATCTTCTTTGGACTTGAGTTTGCCTTCCATCATCCAGGTCCCTAATTGAGTAGCGCCTTCTTTGAATCGGTGCGCCCAGTCCATGACAACAATTCCTGTCATCGATGCTCTGTTCACCAATAGTGATAGATAGTTTGCTGGTCCCTTTACTGCTTCCCTATTGTTGTATTGCGATATTGCACCACAGATGACTATCCGTGCATTTCTACGCAATTTGGCCAAAGCCGCATCCAAAGTCTCTCCTCCTACATTATCAAAATAAATGTCGATGCCTTTGGGACATGTACGCCTGACACCTTCCCTTATACTTTCTGTCTTGTAATTGAAGGCATCATCGAATCCCAGTTCGTCAACGAGGTATTTGCATTTTTCATCTGTACCGGCGATACCGACAACATAACAGCCTTTGATTTTTGCAATTTGTCCGACCACACTGCCCACAGCACCTGCAGCACCTGATACAAGGACGATATCCCCTTCTTTGGGTTTTCCCACCTCTATAAATCCAAAGTATGCTGTCATACCGGGCATCCCCAACGTACCGATATAGGTCTGCAAAGGTGCCAATGAAGGATCCACCGGATAAAACCCCTGTCCATCTGTCAGACAATACTGCTGTACACCTCCCCAACCCGATACATGCATTCCAACTGGATACTGGGCATGTTTTGAAGCAATGATTTCACCAACAGATCCGGCGCGCATCACCTCACCGATTTGTACCGGAGGGATATAGGATTTCATGTCATTCATCCATCCCCGCATGGCAGGATCCAGTGATATATACTTTTGCTTGACTACGAATTGACCATCTCCAGGTTCTGGGATTGGTGATTCTTTGAGTGACCAGGTATCTTTTTCCGGGAGACCTATCGGTCGTTTTTCGAAGATGAGTTGTTTGTTAGGCATGGTAAATTGATTATTGCTAAGTTAAAACTAAACTGCGGGCGGAATCCTTAAGGATTATAGGCGTGCGCAGGGAAATATTATAGATTATTAATTACTTATTCCTGATTTTGGATTGAAGATATCCGATATATCCATTAACTGAATAGATTGCACTATTGATTAGTAAAATTCAATCCTGGATGTCTTCTTTTTTCAAATTTCCTTCATCACAACAGATATTTAGATCTTCTTTTATCTCGAATAATGATCCGCGACTGATGCGGCAGAATTGTATATTCTCTTTGTGGTGATGTCTGCCAAATCCTTCAGCTATATTTCTTGTTGATGATCTTGCAGCCCTTCTAATGTTTTGAATCATATCAAAATCATGTTTCGATATTTTGTTATTGATTAATTCTTCAACCCAGATCCGAACTTTGCGACACTTTTTCCAGCAATCCAATTCTTCAAATGATCCATATGACGCCATGTAATTTTCTTTTTCAATCAACAATCCAACAATTTTACCCTGAGCGAAGCCGAAGGCAACAATCCAACAATTTTACCCTGAGCGAAGCCGAAGGGCAACAATCAACCTAACCGGAACCCCATTCACCGCTGCATTACCGGTAAGTGCATCTACCAGGTTGTGATCAGTAAGATCGTTGACGCTAACGCCAGCATATTCTTTGGCAATGCTCATTTGAATACCGGGGCGATGATGTCCCCACCCATGTGGTATGCTAATTACGCCGGGCATGATCTCGTCAGATATTTCGGCTGCTATCTCTACCTGGCCTACCTTGGATTGAACTGCTACTTGCTGACCATTGGTGATACCGAAGGACGCTGCATCTTTTGGATGAATCAACATCGTACATCTTTCTGGTCCTTTGACCAGCCGATAACTATTGTGCATCCAGGAATTGTTGCTACGCAGATGTCTTCTGCCGATCAAAAGCATCCCATCTGTTGTATTGGCGATTTCTTTGTTCAATCGCTCAAGATCATCTATAAATAGCTTTGGCGTGAGATGTAGCTTATCGTCGATCGTCATGATCCGTTCTGTGAGACACGGAATAAGGGGTCCGAGATCTATGCCATGCGGATTACCTTTCAATTCTGAAAAGTTCACTTGTCCACCTTTGTTTAATCCAAAAGTCAGGGCCATTTCTGGTGTTGCTTTCAATTGCATGAGGATATTCGCACGGGCGGTTTCTTCTTCAGGAAGTTGATTGCTGATCATCCGTTTGGTCAATGCCTGGAAGATTTCATAATCATATTTAGCACCCTCTTCTTTGGCGAAAACAGGTGCTGAATATTTGGAAGTATTTCGTATCGCCAGCATATGAAAAGAAACGTCGTAGTGTGGCACTTCCAAACCAGTCGCCGGCGGCAGAATGATATCCGCATGTTTTGTCGTCTCATTGATGTAGATATCTACCGACACCATAAATTCCAGACTTTCCAAAGCTTTGTCCAGTGCAGAACCATTCGGTGTAGACAAGACCGGATTGCCACATGAAGTCACCATAGCTCTAATCTGTCCCTCACCTGGGGTAAGTATCTCCTCAGCGAGTGTTGCGGAGGGCAATTCTCCACCGAATTCCGGCAATCCGCGAACCCTTGATTGCCATCGATTGAATTTTACCTTTCCCTTAGATCTCTTATCGACGATATCGAATGCAGGTGATGTAAACATGGCACCACCGGGGTGGTCAAGATTACCGGTAAGGATATTGATCAAATTGATGGCCCAATGACACAATCCGCCAAACTCAACTACGGATACGCCCAATCGTCCATAACATACTGCTGATTTCGCTGATATGAACTCATCGAATAATTGCTGAATATCTTGAGATACAATCCCGGTTTTTGTGGCAGCAAGTTGTAACGAATATGGCGATAAATGATCTTTCAACTGCGCGAGTTCATCAGCATCAATTATTGGCTCCAGGTGTCTAAGGTTGACTTTATCCTGGTCAAGGATGTATTTGGTCATGGCCAGCAATAGCCATACATCCGTATTGGGTTTGATGAAGTGATGCTGGTCTGCCTTTCTTGCTGTTTCTGTTCTTCTCGGATCGATGACCACTACTTTGCCACCACGATCGCTAATGGCTCGCATCCGCTTAGCGATATCCGGAGCGGTCATTATGCTGCCATTCGATACCAGTGGATTGCCGCCCAGGATAAGCCAAAAATCAGTGCGATCAATGTCTGGAATGGGCAACAGCAGGGAATGACCAAACATCATCAGTCCTGCAAAATGATGGGGTAGCTGGTCGACAGAGGTTGCCGAATATCTATTTTTAGTTTGGAGCGATCGCACAAATCCGGGGCTTGTTAAGGTAGTTCCTAAGTTGTGTATGGAAGGATTGCCCTGATATACACCGACAGCATCTTTTCCATATTTCGCCTGTACGTTTTGAAGTTTAGCGGTTACTTCATCAAAGGCGGCTTCCCAGGAGATCTCTTTCCATCCATCTATAGTCTTTTTGACTGGTTGTTTCAACCGATCCGGGTCTTCATGAATGTCTTTAAGTCCGACAGCCTTGGGACATATATGACCGCGGCTGAATGGATCCTCCTGATCTCCTTTGATCGAAAGCACTTTATTGTCTTGAATTTCAATAGCCAGTCCACACATGGCTTCACATAGTGGACAAGTTCTGTATTTGGTGGTGCTTTCCATTGTTATGCGTTGTTAGAATTTGAAAAATAGTGTCTACATAATCAGTTTTCGGTGTTGCTAGAGCTTATTCTTCAGCCAAAAGTAGGCAGTCACTAATCCGAGGAGTGCATGCAAGATCGTCACATTGAGATCAGCAAAAAGTCCAGATCCTGTAACCGCATTCGATGCAATGGCGACGCAAATATGAAATACGAGGATTACAATCAGAAAAGTGGAAACCAAAGCTTCGTTCGAAAATTGTTGCCAGGTGAAGAATGCAAAGAGCCCCATTCCTATGGCTGCGGCACCATACATTCTGAGGAGATTAAAATGGTTCGCATCTGCGCCTGCAATATTTGGAATCAGCGAAGGATGAAAAAAAAGCAGTAATCCGGCAATTAACTCAACCACTGCCGTGATTAAAATGAAGCTTTTCATGGTGTTTTGATTTTGATTGAAAATACACAAACTTCGAAAGGCCAGGACGGAAATACCTGAAAAACAAAAGAATACAATAAACGAGAATTCACCGCAATTACATTGTTATATGATTTTGGTTTTCTATATTCAAACTCTTCGACAAACAAAACCAACTTGAAATGAAAAAAATTCTTCTCTTTTTTCTTGTGCTGATTATTGCTTCATGTGCGAAAGATGATGTGCAAATTGATGCAGCATTTGAACCGCAAATCGTTCAATATGATCGTTCACAAATCAACAATTTTATTAGCCAAAAGACGTCCAAAGGAAAAGTCTTTGATTGGTCCTCGGCGGAACCAACGATGATTCACAGTGCAGCCATGCTTAGTGATTCTATTATGGCCATTGGATATCAGGTGACAGACGCTGAACCTGCCGAAACATTCATTGGTAAGGAACAGAAGCTTTCGGATGAATGGTTGGATCAGCGAAATCAGACTTTGTTATATATCCTGCAGGAAGAAAGAAAAGCCAGAAATAACCCTCAACTTCAAATGGATGATTTATTGCCATTTGAACTGGACGATGCAATTCCAACCCTCGCCATTCAAATGACTAGCCGAGCAGCCATCGAAACGCTCTCAAACGATAATACCATCAGATATATAGAACCGATGGGTTACGAATACACTACCGCTGCCCAAAAGAGTGGTTCAGGATGTGGGAGTGCTCCCGATTACAGTATCAATACCAACGACTATGTCGTGTCTTCTTCTTTTAATGCTAAAATCCCCTGGAACTTCTATAATCACAATATTCCTGATGCCTGGGATCATTCTACCGGAGACAATATCGGTATCTGTATCATCGACACCGGTGCATCTGATAATCAGAATAACCTTGGGTCTCAATTTGCATCCGGTAATTCAGGCGGTCGATATATCAGTAAGAAAAGTACTAAATACTCAGGTACATGGTGGTGGAAATCAAAAGATAGCCCACACGACCAATGTGGACACGGAACTTCGATGGCGGGATTGGCGGCTGCCCCATGGAGTACCGATGGCAATGCACTTGGCGTGGCTTATAAAGCTAATTTGATCACGGTCAGAGCAGTTGAAGATGTGATCATCAGCTCTTCCAATGAAAAGAATGGTGTAAAAGACGCTTTGAAGCTTGCCGGAAATCGGTCTGATGTAAAAATTGCCAGTATGTCAATAGGCAATATAATTTCGTCTGGTACAGTAAAAGATGGTGTCTACTACGCGTATAACCGAGGGAAACTTCTTCTGGCTGCAGCCGGAACTTCTACTTCATTTACGAACTGGGTCGGTGTGATCTTTCCGGCCAGCATGAATCAAACTACTGCCATCACAGGAGTCAAAGCACAAAGCTCATATAGTAGATGTAATACATGTCACTCGGGAAGTAAGGTTGATTTCACGATACAAATGCAGAGATCTTATGACTCTGGAAGGAATTCGCTGGCCCTTGCACTTACGGGAAACCAACCTGATTATATCAGTGGTTCGTCTTGTGCGACAGCTACTACAGCTGGTATTGCGGCACTAGTCTGGGCGACGAATCCGTCGATGTCCAGATCGCAAGTAGTGAATCGACTTAAGGTGGCTTCACAGAAATATCCCAATCGAAGCAGCAGCTATGGATGGGGGAATATCAATGCGAAGGCGGCCGTTCTGGGTCAAAGTTACTGATCAAAGAATATAAATGATCAAAGGCTTGAATCATGTGGATTTAAGCCTTTGATTAGCTCTGTGGCATACAACCTCAAGGTTTCATCATCATCCGGGAGGATGACCTCTTTGTCAAAAACAAAATTAAGCTTTTGGAGCAAGCGGATCGACCTTTGATTCGCTGCAGTGGTAATGGCTACGACCCGGGACATGTTCAACTTTTCTTTTGCATAGGATAACATCGCTTTGGCTGCTTCCAGCATATAACCGTTTCCTTCAAATGCTGGCAGTAACGCATATCCAATATCTGGATCATCCAGCCCCTCTCTTTGGATAATACCGCACATTCCGATTAATGTATTAGAAGCTTTGATTCTTAAGGCATAAAATCCATATCCATAGTCGAGATAGGACTGACGCAATTTTTGGATATAATCATAGGCATCAACAAGTGACTCAATATTTCTATCGCCAATATGCTGGATCCAGGAAGGTGTGTTCACCAGTTTCAGAATAAAAGGAGCATCTGGATCATCCCATTCTGAAAGGGTAAGTCGATCAGTTTCAAAAATTATTTTCACGTTGGCCTATTCAGGATATTCTTTCTTACTGGCGATAAGTCCCCCATATTCAAGTGCCATGGTTCTGTCTTTTGCACATTCCTGATATTCGGGATCGTTGAGCATAGTCAGAAAATGATCTGCAGAAGGGTATTCTACCAGCATCACCACATGCGGTTGATCCTGGCTATCGCCTATCAAAGTATGCATGCATTCGCCTTTCCAGATAAGCCGACCACCCGCTTTTTTCAAATGCTCCATCACATTCTTACTATAGCGTTGGTAAGCCTCAGCGCCTGTTTCTTTTCCATTCCAGGCCTTGTCTTTGAACTTGATCAAATTGATCATGGTTAGAGGTTCGTCCCTGGGATATGTCTTGGCAAATATTCGAAATTGCTCGGAAGTTGGATTGACTTGGTCGTAGAGGTGCATTGTTTAATTTTGAATGGGTGAATTTTGAATTTTGAATGGTTTGATGCTGACAAACTTCAGGTTTCGTCAGTAAG
>JAHHJQ010000371.1 GCA_018680005.1 Bacteroidia bacterium
AATACATACCACCCAACAGGCTTATAATGGACCAAAACAGAAAATTATAAAACTCTCACTTTTTAAAAAACTGTGGGATAAGAAAGTATAGATTGAAATATACTATAACCATATCCATCAGCATGCCATATACCGCAACCTCAAATTCTACGGTTCTTTCGGTCCATCCCAATAAGGCAAAAAGCTTATCAGCAAACATTACCAACCAAAACAAGAGGTGCCCCATCCATCGATACCGTTCATCGAATAGAATTTTTGAAAGGATGTCCTGAAAGTTAGTCATGCATTATCATTAAGGTCGGTACAAAGGTAGGTGGGTATAAGATCGCAACAAATTGCTAAGTATAAATTCACTGTGACTTTCTATAATAATTGTTCTCCCTAATATAAACGCCGCATAGCGAGACAGTTTCATAATTTACTTTTGAACATATGTCATTTTTATATGACTAAATCTCTACAAACTGGAAAGAGACAATTAACCGATTTATTTGATCACTAAAATTAATAACTACCGATGCGATTCGTTTTCAAACTTTCTCTTTCTGCACTTCTACTAATTGCTATTCTCTTCACAGCTTGCCAAAAAGATGATCCTTTACTCGATTCTCCTGAAGATGAATTGATCGAGGAAAACCTGATTGAGCGAAATTGTGATTCTGAAGCGCACATGGAACAACTTCTGCAAGATCCTGAATACGCTACACATCATCGACAAAAGTACGATCTAATGGACTTGTATATTGCAACACGTAGAGCTGATCGGACCTGCAATAATCCCGCAATCATTCCAGTTGCCATTCATATACAGGGTATTTCAAATACTAATCGTGAATGTTTAGCAGAGTTGGCACAGCGTCAGATAGACGTCTTGAATGCGGATTTTCAGGGTCGTAATGACGATTTGTCCAAGTGGACTGACCAGGCTACTGCATACTTTCAAGGCGTTGAAAATGGAGAAGCGTGTTTTGAGTTTTGTATTGCCACGAATAATCACCCATCAGGTTATGGGCTTAGCAATGGTCAGCCTGCAATCACTATTAACCAGACATCTGGTGACTATAACTCATCCTGGGCTGGATATCTGAATATTTATATTAGATCAGGTACTGGCGTTCTGGGATATTCCCCTGTTGGAGGAAGGGGTAGAGGTGATGGAGTTGTGATAGAAGCCGATGCCTTTGGAACAGGATCTGGTTGTGGAACGGTTACGCCTAATCAGTATTGGAACCGTGGACGAACACTCACCCATGAAATTGGCCATTATCTTTTACTCGATCATATTTGGGGAGGCGGATGTAACCGTGATGATGGCGTCAGCGATACACCCAATGCATCTGGACCTAACAGCGGGTGTCCTTCACTAGGATCACAATCTTGTGGATCCAATGATATGCATATGAATTACATGGACTATACCCGCGACCAGTGCATGTACATGTTCAGTGCAGGCCAGGTGAATCGAATGGAAGCCTATCTGAATTCCAATCTTTCCATTTTGTTAGATAACGCGTCCAATGTTTGTGACAGTACAACAGGAGGAGGTGACACGGACTCCGGAAACACGGATACCGGGGCTGGTAATGGCGACGAAGGAACAGGAGGGGACGGAAGCGGTGAAGAAGGGTCAGGAGGAGATGAAGAAACTCCTTCAAGTGAACAAGGTTGTGCAACACCTACTATATCCACAGCAAAAGTGCTCACGCCATACACGACAGAGATTAATTGGACCGAATACGATGAAGCGATTCAATACGCTATTGCATACAAGAAACCCGGTGATTCCTGGAGAATAAGAGCCAGTAAAACAGCCACAATCACATTGACCAGTTTGACTCCGGATCGACGTTATGAGTATCGATTGACATCGAAGTGTGCTTCCGGCTGGCAATCCTGGTCATCGGGTTTCTTTTTTACAACAACGGTAGAAGACACTGAAACGGAAGGCTGTTCAGGTTACGAGGCTGGATTCAGATTAGTCCTCGATGATTATGGCTCGGAAACAACCTGGGAACTAACCAACTCGGATGGAGTGGTTATCGATCAGGGAGGTCCATATCAAGATAACATGAATGGTACTAGTATTCGAAAAACATTCTGTCTCGATAATGGATGCTACAGGCTTTATGTCGATGATAGTTATGGTGATGGTCTTTGTTGTGATTATGGCAATGGATACTTTGAACTACTTGATGAAGACGGCAATGCAGTGGCACGATCTGATGGAAGATTTGGAAGATATGAAGTGATTAAATTTTGTATTACATCTGCTTCTGGATTCCGTCAAAGTGGGCAAGATAAAGATGTGAAATCCAGCAATCTTCTGCCCAAAGCCAGTAGTAATAGCACAAATAATTAGGATTCAATAAAGCAAGCATAGTTCATGACGCTGAAATAGCAAGCGGACCGGACAAGGTCTAATTATCATGAAGGTCGGCGAACCTGCTCACAGGAGTAGGTTCGCTTTTTTTGTTGAATAAATTGAAATTTAGCAAAGATCACATGCTATATATTTTCATTCGTCTAAGTTAGGGAAAGGAATGTCTTGAACATTGCTGCCTAATCTCAATTATATATTATAATTGCGCGATCAAATTATCAAGTAAACTATAAATCATGAAACAACTTTGTTTGACAGTTCTGGTCCTCTTAAACATAGCTTTTATCGGATATGCACAGATGAATCCGATAGCTTTTGAAGAGTACGATCTGGATAATGGATTACACGTCATTTTACATCAGGACAATTCCACTCCTGTGGTAGCCGTATCGGTCTTATATCATGTCGGTTCCAAAAATGAAAACCCGGATAGAACAGGTTTTGCTCATTTCTTTGAACATCTGCTATTTGAAGGATCTGAGAATATTGAAAGAGGTCAATTTTTCAAGTATGTACAAGGTGCTGGTGGAACGCTGAATGCCAATACATCAAATGATCGAACCTTCTATTATGAAAAATTACCTTCCAATCAATTAGAATTGGGATTGTGGCTGGAATCAGAAAGAATGATGCATGCTAAGGTTGATATTACTGGTGTAGAGACTCAGCGTGAGGTGGTTAAAGAAGAACGTAGACAAAGAACGGAAAATCAACCATATGGGACTTTTATTGAACAGGCTATGAAAAGAGCTTTCAAAGTGCATCCTTATCGCTGGCCGGTTATTGGGAGTATGGAACACCTCAATGCTGCCGAAGAGCAGGATTACAAAGATTTTTACAAACTATTCTATGTGCCCAATAATGCCACACTTTCCATTGCTGGAGATTTAGACATAGAACAAACAAAAATGTTGGTAGACAAGTACTTTGGTCCAATTAGGAAAGGAACCCAGGTAATTCCGAGACCTAATGTTGTTGAACCCCCATTAGCCGGGGAAATCAGGGATACCATCTATGATAATGTGCAATTGCCAGGTGTATTCCAGGTTTACAGAATGCCTGCCCAGGGAACTGAAGATTTTTATGCGGTTTCTATGTTATCAGACCTGCTTTCGCAAGGAAATTCGTCTCGACTCTATAAAGC
>JAHHJQ010000400.1 GCA_018680005.1 Bacteroidia bacterium
ATTGATAAAAGTGCCACTGCACTAGTAGAAAAAATCAACAACGGCAAACGAATAATTCCAACAATCCTTATAAATGATAAGCCATATACCAATCCTGAAAATTCGGTACTCAAAGAGGTATTGAACATAGACGAAACTAAGGAAGAAAAATTATATGATAGCATCATCATCGGTGGAGGCGCCGCCGGACTGACGACGGCCATCTACGCGCAGCGCGATCGTTTTGACACATTGATTCTTGAAAAGAAAACTATCGGAGGTAATGCATTTCTTACCGAAAAAATTGAAAACTATCCAGGGTTCACATCCATATCTGGTCCCGAATTAATGGACAAAATGGAAGAACAAGCCAAAACATATGGCGCAACAATTAAAACAGGTGAAGAAGTTGTCGATATTCAGAAAGAGCATGATCACTTTACAATTCAAACAAAGACGAATAAATATATTTCGAGGTCTGTTGTTATTTCCACAGGATCTACTTACAAACGCTTGAATATTCCGGGTGAAGGTGAATTGATTGGGTCAGGTGTTCATTTTTGTGCAACCTGCGATGGCGCCTTTTACAGAGATCGTGAAGTTATAGTCATAGGTGGAGGAAATTCAGCATTGGAAGAAGGAATCTTTCTTTCGGGGTTTACCAAAAATGTAAAGATCATTAATAAAAATGCAGCATTCACTGCCTCCAAAACATATCTGGACAAACTTCCGGATATCAAAAATGTACATCCCTATTACAACAAGGAATCCCTGGAATTCAAAATGGATGAACAAGGAAAGTTCGCGGGACTATTGGTAAGGGATCGAGTAACCGGTGAGGAAGAACTGATTACAGCCGATGGTGTTTTCATATTCATTGGATTGGTCCCAAACAATCAATCATTCAAAGGAATTGTTGACATGAACGACGAAGGCTTTATCACCACCACTGGTCTTGCAGCAACATCAGTAGAAGGAATATTTGCTGCGGGAGACAATCGAGAAGGCGCAATCGCACAGGTGGCAGCGGCAACCGGTGAAGGCGTTTTGGCAAGTTATGGACTTCGGGAATATCTAAAATAATCAATCGGGAAAAATTGATAAATCATCAGGAAATGTTGATTACAGCATGAACACATGCTATAGCGATCTTTGTCTTATCAATAATTAAATAGAATAATCATGAAAGAAATATTGAGCCTAAAAGACTTCAAAGAAGTTATCGAGCAAAGCAAACCCGTATTACTGGACTTTTATGCCGACTGGTGTGGGCCTTGCCAATCACTTTTACCAACTTTGGACAGCATATCTGACGAATTAAAAGGGGATGCTATCGTTGCCAAAATAAATGTAGATAAGCACCCTGACCTGGCTGCTCATTTTAAAGTTAGAAGTATTCCGTCATTATTTTTTATGAAAGACGGAGAAGTTAAAGATCATTTGTTAGGACTTCAAATGAAATCTACACTTGTACAAAAACTGGATGAAATTGGCAAAGCTGCTTAAGTAGTATTATAATTCAGTTATATCCAATAATTGAAGTGAGGCATACAAATGATTTTTATCGTTTGCATGCCTTTGTCGCCATATTGGATATTGAGGATAGAAATTTAATCTGAAAGTATTTGCCAATACCAGCAATAATAAAAAACAGATAAAAGGCTATTTAAAGAAAAAAATAACACCATGCACAACAGACTACAGCTCAGTCAATTGGAGTTGGGAAAACCGCTCCCAGATTGGAGGTTGGAGAGTATCTTTGACGGTGATATTCCGTCTATAGAGGACTTCACCGGAAAGCCATTACTGATTTTATTTTTTAGCCTGGGTTGTCCTGGCTGCCTGGGTCGAGCAATTCCTTTTGCTAATCGAATCGCTTACGAAAACGAAGGCACTATGCATGTATTGGGCATCCATACCAATTTTGAGGGGGTTGATGTTTCAAAAGAAAAATTCTTAAAGGCAAAGGAGGAGTTTTATATCCGTTTTCCATTTTTCAAAGACTACAATTATGATACGACATTTTTGAACTATGGCGCAGGTGGAACGCCCCATTGGATACTGGTAGATGAAGAAGGCAATGTAGTGTATTCCATTTTTGGTTCGGATCCTAACAATGCCCTGTTACGTCTTGATTATATGATTAATGAACTAAAAATTTCCTGACAAGAAAATGCAATCGAAAATTGGCTTTGGAACAGCAGCAATCGGACGACCGCAATACATCAACATTCGGAAGGAAGGATCCACAGATTTCGAATTGGAAACCTTCCGGCAAGATGGAATGAAAATGCTGGATGAGGCCTATCATTTGGGTATTCGATATTTTGATACTGCCCCTGGTTATGGTCTGGCAGAACGACTGTTGATAGATTGGAGCAAGACACACCATGACATAGAAATCGCCACCAAATGGGGCTATACTTATGTCGCGGATTTCAACACCAATGCGCGTGTCCATGAAGTCAAAGAACATTCTTTGGCCAAATTGAATGAGCAATGGAACCAGTCGAAATTGCTCCTTCCTGGACTCACAACTTATCAGATTCATTCAGCAACTTTTGAATCAGGTGTATTGGAAAATGATGTAGTATTAAACCGTATGGCGGCCATGAAAGCAGAACACCGCTTGCGCATAGGACTGACCACCACTGGAGCGAATCAGTTGGAGGTCTTAAAACAAGCATTAGAAGTTGCAGTCAATGGCGAATTATTGTTCGATGCCTTTCAAGTCACGTACAATATTTTCGATCAAAGTATTGCGGCTGTTGCTTCTCTTTTCGAAGATCAAGACAGGCGATTGATCATCAAAGAAGCTTTGGCAAACGGACGGACATTTCCAAATGAAAGGTATCCTCAATATGCCTCTGCCTATGAACAACTGCAGCACTTGGCGAATGCCTACCAGGTTGGACTAGATGCTATTGCATTGCGGTTTTGTATGGACAGCATTCCTGCATTTAAGGTGTTAAGTGGAGCGACCATCCCCCAACATCTTTCAGACAATCTGAAAGCTGAACATATTGAATTGTCCCAGGCGGATATACAGATCTTAAAGGAATTGGCAATAAGTCCCGAAGCATATTGGAGCGAACGCAAACAACTCGTATGGAACTAAAAGATAGAAAAACGAACGGTACCTTGCACAAAGTCAATAGGGAAGCATATTCCTTAAATCCCAAACGGTATATCTTGAGATCCGGGCGGGAAGAGGGAGCCCCCGCATGTCCCTATGGCAATCATTATCAATGGATTGGTTATGACCTGGAACTACAGGAATACATTCGATTTACAAAATCGGTTTTTAAAATATTAGTAAAGGAAAGTATGCAGTCCGGCGAGAAGGTTCTCGAAACCAATACTGAAAAGACATTATTTGATCACTATTAATTAAAAACTTTGATATATGCTAAACTGGTTAGACGTATTAAAATTTGCAAATAATGGCAATCCAAAACCCGACCGTAGGGTTGAAAAAACGGATTATGAATGGCAGGCAATTCTTGCACCAGAAGAATTTAGAATTACGCGTCAAAAAGGGACAGAAAGGGCTCATAGTTCTGAAATGTGCAACCTCTTTGAACCCGGGCGATATGCATGTATTTGTTGTGATACTGAGCTATTTGATAGTGAGGAAAAATTCGAGAGTGGAACGGGTTGGCCTTCTTTTACACAGCCAATTCAGGAAAATGCCATAGCCTATCATAAAGACAAAGGCTTCGGAATGTATCGGATTGAAACGGTATGCAATACATGTGACGCGCATTTGGGGCATGTTTTTCAAGATGGACCCCCTCCCGGCGGCTTGCGTTTTTGTATCAATGCGGTAGCGCTTAAAAAGGTCGACACCAACATTCGAAAATTAACCATTGGTGGTGGTTGTTTCTGGTGTACTGAAGCGATTTTTCAAGAATTGGCTGGTGTGATTAAAGTAGAAAGCGGTTATAGTGGAGGGAACACACAGAACCCAACGTATAGAGAAGTGACAAGCGGTCATACAGGACATGCCGAGGTAGTGCAAGTCACCTATGACAAATCCGTTATTTCCTATGAAACCCTGTTAAAAATCCACTTAACAACACATAATCCAACAACCCTCAATAGACAAGGAGCAGATCAAGGGACACAATACCGCAGTATCATTTTTTATCGGAATGATGATGAACGAAAAATAGCACTGAAGGTAATAGAAGAAGTGCAGCCATCTTTTGATGATATGATCGTCACGGAGATGAAAAAGTTTGAGGCCTTCTGCGAAGCTGAATTGTATCATCAGGATTATTATAAAAACAATCCTAATAAGGCGTATTGCCAGGCAGTCATTAATCCTAAGTTGGCGAAGTTCAGGAAGTTGTATCATAAAAAACTAAAACAAGCTCCGGTACAGACCTGATTGTACACAGGATGCATTTCAGTAACATATTCACACAGGTTAAAGGGCAGATGAAGCACTATGGAATCCAAATCTATAGATAGTCTGCCCTCTCCACTTTTTCTCGTACCTTGATCTTGACACAGATCAGACGGCACCTCGCATTAACCGTTATATATTAAAAGAGCGAGTTCTGTAAACCATAATCCAGGTAATGGATCACAAAGAGCAGTCAAAAAATAACAGAAAACTTGCGGTAATCCTATTTGCCGATATTCAGGGTTATACAGCTATCATGCAAAGTGATGAAGGTAAGGCCATGAATAGATTGAGACAGTATCAAACTGTACTCAAGGAGGAAGTGGATAAAGTCAAAGGTGAGATCATCAAAAACTATGGTGATGGGAGTTTGTGTCTCTTCTCAAGTGTATTGGAAGCACTTCGCTGTTCAAAAAATTTACAGCATACGTTTCAAAATGATCCGGTTGTCCCGGTACGCATAGGCATTCATCTGGGTGATGTCGTCTTTGAAGAAAATGATATCTATGGAAATGACATCAACATCGCTAGCCGGATAGAGTCCATGGGTATCGCTGGCTCTATATTAATATCTCGAAATATCTACGAGAAGGTTCGGAACCAATCAGAATTTGAATTCAAATCATTGGGATCCTTTGAATTCAAAAATGTGAAAGAACCGATGGAGATATTTGCTTTGACCAACGAAGGACTTGCGGTTCCCTCTAAAGGAAATATCCAGGGAAAATTTAAGGAAAAGAAAAATAATAAACTCAAATGGGCCCTGGCAATCATAGCCGTGGTGGCATTTTTAGGAATTCAGATATACAGCAATTATAGATTCGAAAGATCGAATCCACAGGTTCTTGAAGCAGATTCTTTTGAAGCAAAAAAGGTCGCAGTTTTACCCTTTCTCAATACAAAATCGGACGAGGATACGGATTACCTGGG
>JAHHJQ010000404.1 GCA_018680005.1 Bacteroidia bacterium
CTCGTGTCATGGTATTCAATATTGTAAAAGATCATGTGGCCAAAGCTTGCATTACAAAAACGGTTAGCCCGCATACTTTCCGTCATTCATTCGCCACACATCTTGTCGAAGGTGGCGCAGATCTGAAGGCTGTGCAGGATATGCTTGGACACGAATCTATAATGACTACAGAAATCTACACGCATATCGACACAGAGTTCTTACGCGAAACCGTTCTGACTTACCATCCCCTCTATCAGCGTACTAATGGATAATTCTAATTTTGAAGAAATGGTTGTGAGGTATTTGCATAGAATAGGATTGTTACTCATTGTCTTGATAATCTTACTTTGCTATCAATGCGCTAACATTGTATCGCCTAAAGGTGGTCCAAAAGATGAACAACCTCCCCTATTGGATACGATCAATTCCTCTATCAACTTCCAAATTAACTATGAAGGGGATCCCATCATTTTGAGTTTTGACGAGTGGATTGTTTTACAAGATGTATTTGATCAGGTAGTAGTCTCCCCACCAACTGAATACCCGATGGATATCAAAATCAAAAAGAAAAGTGTTGTCATTCAATTTGATGAAAGAGAAATACTGAAGGAAAACACCACCTACACCATCAACATGGGTAATTCCATTAAAGACTATACAGAAGGAAATATACCACCAAATTTAAGGTATGTATTCTCCACCGGTGACATTATTGACTCTTTGGAAGTATCTGCCAGATTAATAGACATAGAGACCAAAAAGCCAATTGAAAATGCTTTGCTCATGCTTTATACAAATTTGGCAGATAGTGTGCTCTACACAGAAAAACCTTTTTACTTCGCCAAATCTGATACCGGCGGTCTTGTAAACATATTAAATGTAAGAGCGGATACATTTAAGGTGGTTGCTTTGGTTGATGATAATCTGAATTATCTTCTTGATGGCGAAAGTGAAAAACTGGCATTTCTGGATTCTTCAGTCATTGTAAATCAGAATTCAACACTTGGTGAATTAGAGTTATACACTCCTAAACAACCCATGATTTACCAGGGATACTCGACAGCTTACGGTAAAGTCAGTGCATATTTCAATCAGAATCCTAAAGATGTAGATTTTGATCTATTGGGCGATGCTCCGGAAATCTTATTTCAAGAATATTTACTCGACTCTCTAATATTATGGTATGCTGACACTTCAAAAGTGAATTGGTCCGTAATATTTACCCAGGACACCTTAATACTGGATACACTTGATCTTGAATTGAAAAATCAAACAGCTCCGGCAGGATTATCAGGTGAGTTTCTTCCCGGTAGCAGCAGAAACGGCAAAACAATCAAATCAGATACAACTTTGGTCGTACGCTGGGACCGTCCCTTAAAAGTCTATGATGAAGACAAAATAATTCTTTCCAAAGATTCTATTGCAAATTCAGTTCAGGCAAATTTCCTGATCGATTCGTTTAATCCCAAAGTCCTTGTCATCAACAGCAATTGGGAACACCCTGGTAACTATTTTCTAAGAATAGATGAAAGTGCCGTTCAGGATATCTTTGGGGTTGGCAATGATTCAATCGGTATAGTTAATATTAGTGCCGCGGGAGATAAGGCTTATGGATCATTAAAAATTAATTTTAACGGACTGGATTCCTTGCAATATTATCACATGCAATTGATAGCACCATCCGGCGAAATAGTGAGGGAAGCCTCTATACATTTTGTAGCTAAAACCTCATTGGATCTATTACTGCTAGAACCCGGAAACTATACCATACGACTTATTGAGGATGTGAATCAAAATAAAGAATGGGATCCTGGAGATTATCAACTTAACCAGCAATCAGAACGTATCTTTATCAAGGAAATGCCTCCCTTACGCGCCAATTGGGAGCAAACCATTGACTTCAACTTATAACCTATGCGACTCGAAGCCAAAGATCTAGTAAAAATTTATGGGCCACGAACAGTGGTAACAGGCGTATCACTTCATGTCGATCAAGGGGAAATAGTGGGACTTCTTGGGCCTAATGGAGCTGGTAAAACCACTACTTTCTATATGGTAGTTGGATTTATTCGGCCTAATGGTGGGAGTGTGTTTTTGGATGGAGAAAATATTACTGAGTTAGCGATGTACTTGAGAGCCCGGAAGGGAATTGGCTATCTCCCCCAGGAAGCATCGGTATTTCGAAAGCTTTCAGTAGAGGACAATTTAAAGGCTGTCCTCGAACTTACTGATTTGACAAAAGAAGAACAAAAGGAAAGACTTGAAGGCCTGATAGATGAATTCAATCTGCATAAAGTCAGGAATAGTAATGGAGACACCTTATCTGGGGGTGAGAGAAGAAGAACTGAAATTGCCAGAGCCCTGGCAACGAATCCAAAATTCATATTACTGGATGAACCCTTTGCTGGTATAGACCCTATTGCCGTTGAGGATATACAATATATCGTAGCCAAATTGAAAACTAAAAATATTGGTATTCTGATCACAGACCACAACGTTCAGGAAACGCTTTCAATTACGGATCGAGCATACTTAATGTTTGAAGGAAGAATCCTAAAATCAGGCACCGCCGAGGAACTGGCAGCTGATGAAATGGTAAGAAAGGTATACCTGGGTAAACATTTTGAATTAAAACGAAAAGTGATCGATGTCGACTAAGAATATCAAAACCATGTGTATTCTATTGGGGAGTTACATCTGCTTTTCATTTATAAGTTGTAAAAATGATACCATCTTCTATGCCGAAAATAAAACGGTCATCGACACTATGTTTATGAACCGCAATAAGATCCTCACGCATGAAATGGATAGCTTATGCATCCTGGATGAGGAAGATATCTTTCAATATGCATTCGACTCCATTTACGAATTACGAGTTGAAATGATAAAAAAGGAATTGGCCAAGTCAAAGGAATATCAATGAATAGATTTTTAGCCTTATTCATTTCATTCGTGCTTTCATTTTACTCGTGTGGTGAATCTAAAAAGGATCGTATCCAACGATTAGTATGGGAAAAGCTTGAAGAAGAGCAGATCAGATTAAAAGAACAATGCCGAATAGAATTAATTGGTCAAGCCAATCAAGCTGTGGATTCCGTTATCATATCAATGGCGATTGCAGATACTACAATAAGAATCGAAAGGCCAACAAAACCTGATATCCCTCAGGTTGAACTTGAAATAAATGAAACCATAAATCCAAATCCCTTGTTCGACACGGTGCAAACAGGCAATATCCAAAAGGAGAACCAATAATAACAGGGCTATCAATGGAAAGTCCTATCTTTTGAAGTATGAAAATTAGGTACTTCTTTCCATTGCTGTTACTCGTGCTTTCTTCTTGCACTGATAAGGATGTTTTCTTTGAAAATGCTCAGTGCTATACAGATGTAAATGTCATTGATGCTGAACAAGGTATAAGAGAAAACATGACTGTAGTGGTCCACAATGGTCGTATAGCCAGGATCAGTCCTTCAGAAGAACTAATCCTCAGTTCTAATAATAATATCATTGATGGATCTGGAAAGTATATGATACCCGGACTTTGGGATGCGCATGTACACTTTTCATACCTGGAAGAACTTGCTCCTATCATGTTCAATTTGTTCCTGGCCTATGGAGTTACTAGTGTCAGAGATACTGGAGGAGATATCAATTTCACGAGTATGTGGAGAGCGCGGGCAAAATCCAATCCTGAAGACGCTCCAAGAGTCATGATAGCAGGACCACTCCTGGATGGCTCGCCTAATGTCTATGATGGAAGCTCACCGAGCAGACCTAAGCTTTCAGTGGAAATCAAATCCAGACAAGATGCTTTGATTACCACAGACATGTATATTGAAAGTGGTGTGGATTTTATTAAAGCATATGAAATGTTATCTCCTGAAGAATTCATTACTGTGTGTAATGTTGCAAACGGTGCTGGTCTAAAGGTAACTGGACATGTCCCATTGAGCATGGATGTAATTGCAGCCTCAAATGCCGGTTTAAATAGTATGGAGCATTTGCGAAATCTGGAAATGTCTTGTGCCACCAACAGCGAAGAGCTTCTGCAGGATCGAATACAACTATTAGAAGCGGGGAAGGATGATCAAGGTGGTGTTCTGCGATCCAGAATTCACGGAGCTCAAAGAATCAAAGCAATCGAGAATCAAGATGATCAACGAACAGATGAAGTGCTCACCGTGCTCAGAAAAAATCAGACCTGGCAGATTCCAACATTAGCTTTGATCAGTGGTTTTGTCGAAAGACCATTTCTCTCTGAAGACTGGCAAAAATCCATAGATCTATTGCC
>JAHHJQ010000409.1 GCA_018680005.1 Bacteroidia bacterium
ATATGCGCCTCAAGTCATTGGCTACCTTTATTTTCATGCCTTCTTTGATAGCCTTTTTGCTATTTATTTTTCGTGCTGACCTGACTGATTTTATTACGAATAAGGAAGAGGCATATGGTCAGGATAACATTAAAGGTCTGAGTCTTGTGTCTCCACCCGATCAATTTGTACATGATCCCATGATAGATGTTGAAAATGTGCATGCAGAATGGATTGCTGTCATACCTTATGCTTTTACCAGAAGTTATGAACCTCAGGTTCACTATAATACAGGTAACTGGCAGTGGTGGGGAGAAACTCCGGAAGGAGCAAAAGAAACGATTAGACTGGCACAAAATAGGGGTATCAAAGTATTACTGAAACCGCAGGTCTATATCCCGGGTAGCTGGACTGGTGAACTTAATTTTGATGATGATCAATGGGTGAGATGGGAGACGTCATACAGAGATTATATCCTGACTTTCGCAAAAATGGCGCAGGAAATGAATGTGGAAATGTTTTGTGTCGGAACTGAATTCAAGATTAGCACCAGAGATAGACCAAAGTTTTGGTTCGAGTTGATTGCAGATATTAAAAATCATTATAACGGCAAGCTTACTTATGCTTCTAATTGGGATGAATATCAACATATTTCTTTCTGGAAGGAATTGGACTACATAGGTATAGATGCATATTATCCACTGGTCGATGTTTCGACTCCAAGCGTAAGCGAGGTGGAAAAAGCCTGGATCCCGGTCATCGATGATCTAAGAGCTGTTTACAAAAAATGGGATAGAAAGATACTATTCACTGAATTTGGATATCTCAGTGTGGATCGTTGTGCATACAAAAATTGGGATTTGGAGAAAAACATCAAAGATCACGATGTCAATGAAATTGCACAATCCAATGCTTTAGACGGATTGTTTTCAGCACTATGGAAAGAGGAATTTTGGGTAGGTGGGTTTCTTTGGAAGTGGTACCCCAATATGCAAGGACGAGTGAGCTATCATGATAGAGACTATACTCCTCAAGGTAAATTGGCGGAACAAACACTTAGTGAATGGTACAAACAATAATCAAACAAGTTACCTTTAGAGATCGCTCAATTGTCTTAACATCTATGAATAGAGTATTCCAGATTTTATTGCTTTTAATGCTAACCGCGTGTCAATCTGATAAAACGGATAGTACATCTGGTATAAATTGGGTTGCGGCAGATAAAGATCAAATTTCTGAAATGATAGCCACATACTATCAAGACTTGTCTGATCGAAATTGGCAAGCATTTGATGATCACTTTTGGGATAGATCCATAATGGCTACAGTTTGGCAGCCAGATGCAAATTCGGATCCTCAGCTTTATACTGAAACCACAGTTGATTTTATCAAACAAGCCCACATGGGACCGGGAAGCAAGCCAATATTCGAAGAAAAGATGACCGATATAAAAATCAATCAACATGGAGATTTGGCAGTGGTTTGGGCTAGCTATGACGCAAAATTTGGTGATGCTGAAAATATAGATACCTGGTCCGGGATAGATGCATTTTCACTTTTAAGGCATAAGGGTGAATGGAAGATCATTTCGTTGAGCTATACAGAAATCGAGTAATCAGATTCATCTATGTTATCAGATGAACTTTTACAGGCAATAATTACCATAGGTGCTTCACAGGCATTCACATTAGGCCTTTTGATAAGTCTAAAAAGAAAAAGAGGAAAAGCTGACATAGTATTAGCTGTTGTGTTTTTCCTGTTGTTTGTGCTCATTCTGCTATTCAACTATCGGAACGAACTAAATGCAATAAGCCCAGGGCTGGGATTATATTCTATGATCCTTGCATATGCTGTAATTCCTTTGACCTATGGTTATGTTAAAATGATGGTCAATACATTTCTTTGGCCAGTTGATTTGAAGCATGCGATCCCATTTGTCATTGCACTTGCTATAATGTTATGGTTCTTTTACCCATTGCCAGAATCTGAACGACTGGCAATCGCCAGGGACTTCTCAAGATCAAAAGAAATTTGGTGCAATATCATTTACTATGGTTTGTTTGCCCTGGTATTTCCATTGTATACCATATTTTCTATCCGGACTTTGAACCAACACAGTGAAAAGCTAAAAACCAGATTGTCCAATATTGACGAGGAAAGCCTGGAATGGTTAGCTAAATTTCTCAGAGGTCTTTTCATCGTTTGTGTTATCTTTTTGGTTTTTGAAGTTGGCCTGGAAAAGCAATTAGAGATCTTTGGCAATGACGAATCGGATCTGGCCATTGTGATTCCTTTTTTGGCATTGGTCGGATTGATTGTATATGCCGGGATATCTGCTTTGAGACAGAAAATCATTTTTGTCGATACTGAAGTTAACAATGTCATCAGTAACAAACCCAAATATGAATTCAGCAATCTGACTGAAGAGAAAAGCAAGAAATATCTTGATACCTTGATCAAAGTAATGGAAGCGCAAAGACCTTATCTTGAACCTAAATTAACTATTGGTGAGCTATCTCAAAAAGTTGGAATTCCTTCAAACGATTTATCTCGGTTGATAAATGAGAATCTGAATCAGAACTTTTTTGATTTTGTAAATAGCTATCGTGTAAAGGAATTTCAAATTCTAGCGAAAAAGCCTGGTAGCAAGCAATACACGCTGCTTAGTTTAGCCTATGATTCCGGTTTTAATTCTAAATCAACCTTTAACGCGATTTTCAAAAAAATTACCGGAATGACACCCAGTCAATGGATGAATAGTTAGGTCCAAACCTTATTCGGACGTCCGAAAGTATACTTTGCGACCACTTTCATACGAAACGCGTATACATTCATCTATCAGCTATGTTGTATGAAGTATATGATTCGGATTTTCATAGGCATCTTATTGTTCTTCCAGGGATTCTTAGGTATAGCACAATCGAACCTGGATCGCTATATTGAACTTGCTATACAACAGAATATTGCACTTGACGAGGCAAGACTCAATGTCGACAGGCAAGAAACTTGGGTAAGTGAAAGCAAGGCCAAATCAATTCCAACACTCGGGTTTCAGTCTAGATATTCCCGTGCCGGAGGAGGACGGTCCTTTCAATTGGCCGTTGGTGATTTAGTTAACCCTGCTTACCAGAATCTTAATCTGATCAACGAGATCAATTCAGCTTCTTTACCGAGCTATCCTAATCTCCCTTTGTATCCGACGATTGCAAATGAAGAGGTAGATTTTCTTCGAAATGAAGAACAAGAAACCAAACTGTCATTAGTCCTACCGATCTTCAATAGTGCCATCCGAGAAAATCGCAAACTTCAACAAACATTGTTAGAAGTTGAGAATCGATCTTTTCAACTGAAAGAACTTGCTCTTATCTATGAAGTCCGAAGGGCATACTACAATTTTTTAAAAGCGACTAAGACATCAGAAATCTTTGATTCTTCCATTATTCTGGTAAAGGAGAATATAAGAACAACCAATAGTCTATTTCGGAACAATCGAGTAACTCAAGATCAGCTTCTTGCGGCCGAAGCACAACTGAAATCTGTGGAATACCAGAAAGCACAAGCTAAGAATAGTGCAAGATCCGGAAAGGCTTACTTCAACTATCTACTAAACAGAAGCTATGATTCCAGAATTGATGAAGATGAACTGGCCAAAACCGTTACCGAGAGAATTTCTATTGAACAGGCCATAAGCATAGCATTAAATAACAGACTTGAAATTGATCAAGCACAGTCTTCTGTCATGATCATGGATCATCAAATATCTTTGGTTAAAGGTGAATTTTTACCCAAAGTAAGTGTGGTTGCTGATTATGGAATTCAGGGAACGAAATACCAATTTGGTGACGATTCTGATTTCTACCAGGGATCTGCTGTATTAACCTGGAATATTTTCAATAGAAGTTATCAGGTTGAAAAAGAAGCTATAGAGGTAGAGAAAAAACAAAGAGGAATACAAAAAAAGGATATTGAAAAACAAATAAGCCTACAGGTTATTCAAGCATATAATACAGTTCAGACAGCATTAGAAAACTTAGAACTTGTAGCAGCAGAAGAATCAACAGCGGCCGAGGCATTTCGATTGGTTAATAAGAAATATCTGCTAGGTAGAGCCAATCAGGTTGAATTTACAGATGCCAGAGTAAGGTTTACTTCTGCTCAACAGAAAAGGGTTATTACTTTATATGATTACTGGATAACAAAAGCAGCTTTAGATACCGCAATGGGATATTCAAGAGGCTCCAATCAATAGATAACATGAAAAAACGATATATACTCGTGCCTTTTTTTCTTGTGGCAATTGTTTTTGCTTGTAAACAAGTCATAGACGAGGTTCATGCTGAAAATGCAACTCCGGTCGCTAAAGTATTGAAGCTGGTAAAAGTAGCTCAGGTGAAAGCAATCGAATATGAAAATGATGTTTATGCTATGGGCAGATTGGCATCGAAGGAAGAGATTAAGTTGAGTTTCAAAACAGGTGGTCTTATAAAAAGGATGCATGCCGTCGAAGGACAAAAAGTGTCAACTGGAAAACTTTTGGCAGAGTTAGATCTTGAAGAAATCAATGCACAAGTCCAACAAGCTACGATTGGGGAAGAACAAGCTGAGATAACGCTTCAGAATGCGGAACTACAGGTTGAGAAATTCGAACGAGATTACAAGGATATCAAAGCTTTATATGAAGATAGAGTTGCAACGCTTACAGAATTGAAAGACCTAAAGTCTCTTCTGGATAATGCAAGAAATCAAGTTAAAGCTGCAAAGACCGGTTTAGAGTTCAGTCGCCAGAATCAAAATATCGCAAGCTATAATAAAAGACTGTCCAAAATCGTAGCTCCCTCATCAGGTACGATTTTGAAACGTCTGGCTGAGCCAAGTGAGATAGTAGGGCCTGGCACACCGATTTTTATATTTGGATCCAGCAAGGAATCTCTTGTGCTGAAGGCGAATGTTACAGACAAGGACATTGTCCATCTCCAAATTGGGAATACGGCAACAATCACTTTTGACGCATATCCGGCGGATCATTTCAATGGCCAAATCACAGAGATAGCAGGAATTGCAGATCCATATACGGGAACATATGAAATTGAGATTTCCCTTGATAAAACCAATAAAAAAATGCTTTCTGGATTCATCGGTGAAGCCACTATCCAATCGAGCAATAAACAGCAATTGTTGTCCATTCCACTCGATGCAATGATCAGTGCAAATGGCGATGTTGCTAAGGTATATACTGTAGATCAAGGTATAGTCAAATCAAAAACGATCAAGATAGGCGCCATAAAAGGAGAGTATTTAGTGGTTTTTGAAGGTCTTCGGGCAGGTGAAAATGTCATCATCAAAGGTGCCAATTATGTGTCTCCGAACGATTCGGTAAATACAGAAGTGGAGTAGGCTTATGAACATTCCGAAATTAGCCATAAAGAACTATCAGTTTACCATTATTGCATTTGCATGTCTGATATTACTCGGTTTGAGGTCATTTCTGACAATGCCCAGATTGGAGGACCCTGAGATTAATTTTGCTACAGTGATAACTACAGTAATATATCCTGGCGCAAGCCCTAAAGAAATTGAATCCCAGGTGATCGATGTTCTTGAAGAGGAGATCAATGAATTGGAGAATATCAAAGAAATGCTCAGTTTCATCAGCAACAATGTAGGTGTCATCCGAACTGAGTTTGAATTCGGAACTGATTCTGATGATGCCCTAAAGGATGTCATTACTGCTACTAACGCCGTAGAAACAATGCTTCCAAATCAGGTCTCTGAAATGACCAACAGGAAGTTCACAACAAGTTCAGTCGCTATATTTCAATTGGCGCTTACCTCAGAAAGTGCCAACTATGAACAGTTGCATGATGTGGGAGAGCTTCTAAAAGATGAATTAGAGTCTTTGAAAGGTGTCACTAATATCGAGATACAGGGCTATCCGGATCGGCAGGTAAAAGTTTCTGTAGATCCGGTAAAAATGACTCAAATGAATGTGGCGTTGGATGACATAGAAAATGCGATTCTAAGTACTAATGCAAATATTCCAGCTGGGAAAATTGATATCTCCAATAAATACTTCAACATCAAGACTTCCGGTAGTTACAATGATATTGATGAAGTTCGAAATACAATTGTAGGCTCAAACCAGGGTAAAATCATTTATCTGAAAAATGTGGCCGAAGTCGATTGGGGATATGATGACGAAAAATGGCTTACCCGATATAACGGAGAGCATTGCTTATTTATCAAGGCAGAACAATCCGGGGGGATCAATATCCTTGAATTGGCACCTAGATTTAGAGAAAAGATCAGCAATGTCAACTTGCCTGATAATATTGACTTGCATTATGTATTTGATCAATCCCAAAGCGTTGAGAAGTCAGTAGGGATATTTCAGGACAATCTATTCCAAGGGATCATACTTGTGGGGATTATTATTCTGTTGATACTTGGATTCAGATCGGCATTTTGGTCATGTTATCCATTCCGTCTTCTATCCTGATTGGACTTCTGGTCCTGGATCAATACGAATTGGGAATACAGCAAATGTCGATCGCTGGCCTTGTAGTATCCTTAGGTTTATTGGTTGATAATTCAATCGTTATCGTTGAGAACATTGAGCGATTTATGGCTATGGGATATTCCAGAATAGCTGCTGCCATTCGAGGTACCCAACAACTGATGGGACCTGTCATTAGTGCGACGCTAACAACGA
>JAHHJQ010000411.1 GCA_018680005.1 Bacteroidia bacterium
TTCCTACTGTTTCAAGCAGGAAACCTGTGCGTCAATGGCCGTGTGAAATTCCGATAGACGGACAACCCGCCGATGTACATAAGATCGTAAGTGATTATCACAACTGGCTGAGAGAAACCGAAACGCCTAAACTTCTTTTCCATGCTGAACCAGGAGCCATCATCAAGGCTTCAGACGCCAAATGGATCCAGGAGAATTTCCCAAATACGACTGTCGTCAATATAGGAAAAGGTCTTCATTACATTCAGGAAGATAATCCGCACATGATTGGAGCGGAATTGAAAAAGTGGTACTCTAAGCTCTAATGTGATTTTATCAATTTCGATTTCAAGCTTACCAGGAAACTGAGGGCATTTGCATTAAACTCCTTGGGGCGCTGAATATTGACAACATGTCCGCATTGCCGAAGAACGCACAATTGAGCGTTTTCGTGATTTTCGACCAACTTGGAAACAGCGGGCAGAAACATGTGGTCTTCATCACCCATAATATACAATGTAGGTGACGCTATTACATTTTCTCGAAATTGATGAAGTAATGAATTGAGTTGTGTAGTGAGGGAAAACCAGCGGAGGAATTCTTTTTGATCCAGTTTTTTTGCTTCTCTGATGAAAAGTTGACGAGAGTCTCGATGTGTTCGGCGTGGCAATATTATTAAAGCGTACATGCGATACAGCAACATATATGGAATGATGGATTTGAACATCATTCCAAACCACATTAGAATTTTACTCTTCCAGTCCATATCCATAATGGCACCACCCATGATCAAACTCCTGACTCGACGAGGATGTCTATCCGTGATTTCTCTAATAATAATAGAACCCATAGAGATTCCTACAAAATGTGTAGCTGCAATATTCAGGTGATCCAGGACTTCAATAATGTCATCACCGATTTGATCAAAAGAATAGCTATTGAGAAGACGATAATTGTGCTCTTTAGATTTACCATGGCCACGTAAATCTATCAGCAGTATATTATAAAGTTTGCTGAATTCTTTTATTTGTCTAAACCATATGGAACTACTTCCTCCAGCACCATGAATAAAAGTTACCCATTCGTAATTTGGACCTATTTCATAAGTACTGTAGTGCAACATAGGGCTACAAACATGAGGAATGTGTCTTTGTTTGGAAAATCATTGCCAAATGATTTTTTATGAGAAAAATGCACAAGGGACTCCATCATGCCCCTCATGCAAGGATAGTTATTAGTTTAAATTGGGTTGAGGTGTTAACCTAAGATAGGGTTTTACCTCTTTATGTCCTTTCGGGAATAAATTAGGTATTTCTTCATTGGATACCGAGGGTACAATGACGCAGTCTTGTCCATTTTCCCAATTTGCAGGCGTCGCGACTTTGTGATATGCTGTCAACTGTAATGAGTCAATGACTCTCAACAATTCATCAAAATTCCTTCCCGTAGATGCCGGATAAGTGAGGGTCAATTTGATAGTCTTGTCCGGTCCAATAACAAATACAGATCGCACAGTTTTCTTTTGGTCAGCATTGGGATGAATCATGTCATAGAGCATGGATACTTTTCTATCCTCGTCTGCAATGATCGGAAAGTTGACGGTAGTTTGTTGCGTCTCGTTAATGTCCTTGACCCAATCGTGGTGTGATTCAATACCATCTACACTTAAGGCAAGCACTTTGACATTTCTCTTATCAAATTCAGCTTTGTATTTCGCTACGGTGCCCAGTTCGGTGGTACATACAGGAGTATAATCCGCAGGATGGGAAAACAAAATACCCCAACCATCGCCAAGGTAATCGTGAAAGTCAATTTCTCCTTCTGTAGTAACGGCTGTGAAATTTGGTGCGGTATCACCAAGTCGTAGTGTTTTCATTTCATTCGATTTTATGGTAGTTATTAATTCAAATTCAGAGGAATAGTTAGCATGATTCTGATGCGTTCATCAGATACTATACCTCATACGCCAAATGCACAATGAAGGTAATGAAAATGAATTGTTATATGAAAATTTCTGATGTTCCGACAAGTCTGGTTACCCCATTTAAGAAGCTGCACCACGGAGTATGGATTGACCTTGATTAATTTGTTCAATACGCGGCAAGCTTCCGTATGGTCGCAGATCATGGCATTTGACCTACGTTGTCGCAGATTCAAAGACTATAGAAGGTGGTTTCGTTCGCAATTCAGAGATGAAGTTATCGCTATCAGTGTAGGTTTACTAAATTTAGAGTTCGTAGCTATTAAGGCTAAAATGAATCTAGTTTCAAATGGACTGTAATCGGTTTTAGAAATAAAGTCTAATGGATGATGTTTTACAGGGCTTCATCCAAGAGTATCATGTTTTTGGGTACATAATACTCATCTTAATAAATTTGGTATAAATGACTAAATCAGTTAATTAATGCAGAATCCTAAGGAGAAGGTAAAGGAAAAGCATTTATCCTGTTTCTATATACCTATTTATATAAGTACAACAGGATTGGAAAAGGCATTGAATAGTCAAATTGATGCTACAATATTTGATGACAAAGTTGAGGAAGAGAACCTTTATCTGGTAGTATCGAAAATTAATGGCCTAAGCCTTTCTGTCAAAGACATGAGGGTTGAATTTAGCATTCCCTTAGACATAAAAGTCAAGAAGAAGATTTTCATAGGTGATGTCATGGCTGAGGGAGATATAATTTTGGACTTTGAAACCGATTTAACATTAAAAAGCAATTGGGAAATAGTTACCAAAACACGACTTACTAGTCATCAATGGATAAAGGAACCAAAGGCAAAGGTACTTGGATTGAAAATACCAGTAAAAACAATTGCAGAAAGAGTTCTAAATGAAAGCGAAAAGACGGTAACTGATCTTATTGATCAACAGATTCAGGAAAGTTTTCAATTGAAAGAATATGCGTTTCAAGCATGGAATTTATTGCAAGCACCGGTTTTGATTTCGGAAGCTTATGATTCGCGTCTCAAATTTACGCCTACTAGATTAACGATCTCTCCTTTCAAAAGTGAAAAAGATTATATCATCAGCACCTTATTTTTATCAGGCCACACAGACTTGGGGATTGGTCTTCAATCCGATTTTAGAACCGACAGCAAATTGGCTTCACTTCAAATAGAGGATTTTGATACGAGGGAAAGTTTTATAATTAATATCATTTCTAAAATTCCATTGGCAGAAATAGAAAAGGTGGCTATTAAGAATATGAAGGGGCAAAACTTTGGTTTTGGAGATCGAAAAATAGAAATAGAAGAACTAAAACTCTCCAGGGAAAAAACTTATCTGTTGATAAAGGTCAAAACCACAGGTGATTATTCTGGATGGATAAATTTAAAAGGTATTCCAAGCTTTAACGAAACTGAAAATCAAATTTTTATTAAGGATCTCGAATTTAATCTCGATACCAATAGTTTCATGATTAATTCGGATAAATGGATTTTCGATGGATTCATTACTAATAAACTTGAAGGTAATTTAATCTATCCATTAAAGGATGATATTGCCAATATTCAATACCAGATTCAAAACCAATTAGATGACTTCGAAATTCAAAAAGGCGCTAACTTAAAAGGTAATGTCAATTCATTCACAGTAAGAAAGGTTTATTTGGAGAGAAAATCGGTCATGATAGACTTTACTTTAGATGGGAAAGCCAGGATATTGGTTGATACATTGTTTTAATTGATAGATGCGTTTAGATATAGAATTAAGATTGCGGTTGAACATTAAATATTAAGAGATGAGAAATGTAAAAAGGATATTAGTGCCAACGGATTTTTCAGCAATTGCTTTAAACGCCTTGCACTATGCTATTTGGTTGGCTGGTACATGGAAAGCTGATATTCATTTATTGCATGTTGATTCCGAAGATGATGCCCCAAACCGAGCATCTTCAAGCTCCACTCAGCTATCCAAAAAACGAGGAAGAATTCCTCCTGAACAGCAAATGAATGCTGTCATAGACTCAGTTAAATCAAGAGCAACTACTAAAGGCGCGGTGGATAATTTACCAATAATTACTTCAGAGATAAAATCCGGAACTCCTTCACTGCAAATAGAGATCGTGGTCGAACAGATGACGATCGATTTAATAATTATGGGTATTGGTAGTACAAATAAGGAAACCGATTACAAAAGAGAAATGGTTCGCCTTAATACGTTGAAAAAAGCTTCTTGTCCGATCTTATTGATTCCAGAAAAACTGATTGATCCTAAAATTCAGACTATTGCTTATGCAACAGGTTTGAATGAAGCTGACCCATTGTATATCTGGCGAATAGAGAAATTATTCAAACCATTTAACCCAACGATGCATATCGTTCATATATTGAAAGATAAGGATGAAGAATTAACCCTGACCATGCGGGAATTAGAGGAATTTTTAACCGATCAACGAGCTGATGTATCGACTATTTTTCATACTATTTCATCCAAAAGCAGAACGAAGGCATTAATGAAATTTGAAAAAGAGCGAGATGTTGATTTAATGGTGATGTCCAAACCACATCGAGGCTTTTTTGCCGGATTATTTCATACAAGTGTTAGCAAACAGATGGTGTACAATATAATTGTTCCGCTTTTGATCCTCAAACAATAAGTATTAGGCGCAATTACAGCTTTTCTTTATAGGAATGTATATTGTCCATATAAATTGTTCTCAGCGATAATTCTGCATTGGCGGAAATTCTCTACACAGTCATGATCAGGTTTTAAATGGACTGTTTACGCCCCATTTATTGGCAACCAGATAACTGGTGCAGTTGATATAATGTCTTTTCATTATCTTGGGAATGAACAAAGTAAAGAAACTATGCCACAATACATATTAAGTGTGAATGGTAATAAGCACACCGTAGATGTAGCCGAAGGAACGTCTCTACTATGGGTGCTACGTGAAGATTTGGGTCTCACCGGATCAAAATACGGTTGTGGTGTTGCACAATGCGGCGCCTGCACAATACATGTCAATGGTTCAGCTACCAGAGCCTGTACACTTAGAGTAGATGCTATGGCCAATGGTCAGGAGATCACAACCATTGAAGGATTGTCAGAAAACGGAGATCATCCGCTTCAAGAAGCCTGGATCGCAGCACAGGCCCCTCAGTGTGGTTACTGCCAGTCAGGTCAGATAATGCAAGCTGCTACCTTGTTGGCCAAGAATCCTAAACCATCAAGAGACGAAATTATCAACCATATGAATCCTATCCTTTGCCGCTGTGGAACATATATGCGTATAGTCAAAGCCATTGAATTGGCAGCTGACGATGGAGCGATGGCGAAGAAATAAAATTCAAAATATCAACTGAAACATAATTATTCAGATCCTGAATCATCGAAAATGAATCAACCATCTTCAGAAAAATCCAGAGTTTCTCGACGTAAATTTTTAAAAACCACCGCAGGGGTTACCCTATTTATTGGAGCGGCCGGGATCCTACCTCAACTCGTATCCTGTCGAAATAAAGAGGCCATAGCAGCATTAATCAAGACACAGCCACTTACAGCCTGGGTTGAGATGGCACCGAATGGGGATATCATCATTTTTAATCCTGCAGCTGAGATGGGTCAAGGTTCGATGACCTCCTTGCCGGTTATTTTTGCTGAAGAAATGGATGCCGTATGGGAAAAGGTACGTGTAGAATTTTCACCTCAAGAATCAGAGATTTATGGATCTAATGGGTGGGGCCCGAGGGGAAAGATCATGCTCTCCGCAGGAAGCCGTATTACCAAAGGTTATTATCCAATCATGCGCCAGGCAGGCGCCCAGGTAAGATATATCCTGATGCATAGTGTTTCCAATCATCTGGACATTCCGCAAGAGGAGTTAAGTACCATACCGGGACATGTGGTACACAAGAACAGCAACCGGGAATGGACCTTTGGTGAAATCCTTTCTTTTCTCAATATGCCGGAAGATCTGCCTGAATTTGAGGAGGGCGATTTGAAGGATCCAAAGGATTACAGATTGATAGGCAAAATCGTAGAACGTACTGATATCCCATCCAAGGTGAATGGTTCCGCTCAATTTGCGATAGATATACAGTTGCCTGGAATGTTGTTTGGGGTTTTGGAAAGAGGAAGAATGCATGGTGCCAAACCTCAATTAGAGAATAAGACAGACATAGAAGCTATGCCTGGAGTGGTCAAAGTGGTTGAACTAGACCATGGTATCGGAATTATTACCGACAAAATTGAACAGGCTCTGGGTGCTAAAGAAGCCTTGAAAATCAACTGGATCGATGCGCCTACAAAGGGTTTCAACTCTGAAGATGCTTATGAAGAATATGCTAAAGTTGCAAGCAGTTCGAAGAAAGGAAATGTCATTGTCGACAAAGGGAATTCACAGAATATTGCCAGAAGAATTTCGAGTAAATACACGGTTGACTTCAAAAATGACTATGTCTATCATGCTCAGATGGAACCTCTGAATGCAGTTGTACAGATTGCTGAAGATGGCAGTCAGGCTGAAGTATGGGTTGGTAGCCAACAGGGATTTGACTCAAAACTGGGTGTTCCAAAGACATTGGGTATAGATCCTGATAAGGTCAAAGTTAACCTACAATATCTCGGTGGTGGTTTTGGTAGGAGAAGTATGACAGATTTTGTTACGGAGTGTACTTTACTGGCAAAGGAAGTCAAACCAAGCCCTGTCAAACTCATATGGACACGTGAAGACGACCTGACTTATGGTGCATATCGTCCAATGTCTTTGCAAAGACTGAAGGCAGGTACGGATCGTGATGGAAACTTGCTCTCTTTCTCGCACTATATTATTGGAGATGGGAACAATTTATTGGCCAGTGGTGCACGAAATGAGTTTTATGATATTCCTCATCAGCATGTCGAGTTAAGAATTATCC
>JAHHJQ010000022.1 GCA_018680005.1 Bacteroidia bacterium
CGATTAATCCATTTGTCATTGATGACGTCCATATTCAAAAAGGTGTCTATAGCCCTTCATACGAAAATAGGATCGGTGGTATACTGGACATTCGATTATCCGAAGACCCTGCATCATCATTGCACGGAGCGATAGGATCCACTATGACTGAAGCACATGGTGAATTGTCCATTCCGATAATCACAAAGAAATTGAGACTGCAATTATCCGGACGACACTCTATCGCCAATCTAATCCATGATAATCCTACATTGGAAAGCTATGGTCGCAAGCTATTCCGATCAACAGAACTATTTGATGAAAAGGAAGAAGATGAAAATCTTGATGAATCCGATACAGGTATCAACTATTCAGATATTACGGCCAAACTGATGTATCGACCCAATGATCAATTTTACTTCAGCAGTTCATTTTTAAGAACGGAAAACAACTTCGAGCATGCATTCAACTTTGGAATAGAAGAACCAGCAGGGCGCGACAATTTGTACACATATTCGCTGATCTGGACCAATCTTCTTTCCTATAAATGGAACGATCGGTCCATTACATCACTTAGAGCTAATCTTTCTAAGTATAATAGTCTATACGATTTTAATTTTAATGAATCATCCGGGTCGACTTCTTCAATTCTTCGATCCAATGCCAATGACATTTCAGATTTGCAAATCAAATGGACACATCAATTCTTATGGAAAGACTTCGATTTTGAGGGCGGATATACTTTTGACTTCAAAGATCTATCCTACAGTATTTCCGAGGAATCCCGATTTGAAGAAGATCTGACTGGGGGAGATGATCAAGTCGGAAATTTTCATCATTTGTATTTGAATAGCCGATGGCATCACGGGGATTGGTTGTTCGAAATAGGAGGTCGGGGTACTTTTTGGGATGAAGACCAGTCTTTTATTTTTTCACCGAGATTTAACATTTCAAGGTCCTTAACTCCTGACTTGAACATCAAGTTCTCCGGAGGATTATTTAACCAATATATCCGTCAACTGGAGCAGTTCAATGAAAGCTCACTCAATCTTGAAAATCAACTTTGGGTTCTGGCGACAGAAGATCTGATGACAGCTCAGAAATTGGGTATCGGATTGATATATCAGAAAAAAGGCTGGCTGATCGATATCGACACTTATTATCAATTTGCCGATAGAGTACCTGTCTTAACGAGTGGTCAAAGCTCAGAGTTGGAAATTAATTCCATGGGCAATTTGAATAGTATAGGTCTGGAATTATTGATCAAACGACGATGGCAGCAATGGCATTCTGCTTTGAGCTATCACCTTAGTGAGGTTACTTTTAATATTCCAGAATTTATAGATGAACAATTTCCAGGCAATAACGACCAGCGACATAATCTTACCTGGATCAATTACTTTAAATATAAATCCTGGAGCATTGGCGCTCAGTATCAATTTCGCAGTGGTCTTCCATTTACTGAAATTGACGAACTCACGTATGTCGAAGAAGATGAAGAAGACTATTATGAGGTGAAGGTCGATGGCCTCAATGATCAACGTCTTGGCCATTATCATCGCCTCGATCTCTACATTGGATTTCAAAAATTGTTGGCTAATCAAATGCAATTCGACGCACAGCTGTCCTTGCTGAATATCTTAAATTTCCAGAACACGACTTCGCGCAGCTACGTCCTCAGTGAATCCGCGACAGGTTCAGATCCGGAAATCTTTGAAGTCGAAAAACTACAGCTTGGCAGAACACCACAGGTTTTATTTCGACTCAGTTTTTGAGTAGAAGGATCCATTCATAATTTTCTATAAGGCCGATATTGCTGTATAATCGAAAACAGCCATCAAACTTTTTGCGATATCGTGGTAGGGTATATGGTCGAGTGCTTGTTCTATACACGTAACCATCAAAAATTCACCCTATGCTAAAATTCATTCTTCCATTATTCGTGCTTCTATGCACACTTAACAACTCCCTTCAAGCCCAAAGCTGGTCAACAGATTTTGAAGCTGCTAAAGCCCAGGCATCGGAGGAGAAGAAAGCCATTCTTTTAGTCTTTCAAGGATCAGACTGGTGTGTACCATGTATCAAATTGCATAAAGAAGTATGGGAAACTCCAGACTTCGAGCAGTTTTCTAAAGCACATCTGGTTCCTGTAAAGGTTGATTTTCCACAGCGAAAGAAAAATGCACTCTCCACAGAACAGATAGCACACAACGAATCCCTGGCCGAAAACTACAATCCCCAAGGTGTCTTTCCCTTTGTCGTCATCACCAATGCCTCGGGCAAAGTACTAGGCGAGACGGGATATAAGAATATCAACGTAACAGCCTATCTCGATCACCTCAATTCATTTATTCAGTAATGCAATATTTATTCACCCTATTAATCTCATTCGCAATGATAGCTACCGCTCTTGCCCAACATACCTATAAGCAGCATATGATGATCATGGGTTGCCAATTTGACATAACCGTAATAGCCGAAGATCAGGAACAGGCGGATTATTTTATTGATACTGCTGTCAATGAAATGAGACGTATAGAACGATTGATTTCGTCCTGGGATCCCAAATCTCAGACATCAGCAATAAACCGAAATGCAGGGATCCGACCCGTCTCCGTAGATCAGGAGTTATTTAATCTGATCCGTCGTGCTTTGGCATTGTCCATGGTGACCGATGGTGCATTTGATATCAGCTATGGATCGATGGATCGGATATGGAAATTCGATGGTTCATTGACAGAAATGCCAGAAGCACAGCAAATTGCTCAATCTGTAGCATTGGTAGGTTACGAAAAAGTGCATATCCAAGCGCAGGATACTTCTGTATATCTGGAAAAGGCAGGGATGAAAATCGGATTTGGAGCTATTGGCAAGGGATATGCCGCAGACAAGGCCAAGGCACTACTTCAAAGTATGGGTTGTAAAGG
>JAHHJQ010000036.1 GCA_018680005.1 Bacteroidia bacterium
CCTGCAAGAATAGAAGATCTTTAGTTGGGGCTGCCGTAATATTGTTAATCAATTAATCCGTTCTCCACCTGACAAAGTGAACAATTAGCGACGTTTATAGTATTAGGAGTTACTAGGAAATGAAGACCTTCACCTTACTATTATGACAATTGGAAAGGACGATTCGTAAAAAAGAGGCGATTGTAAGGATGGTAAGAACTGCTCTCGAGAATCCCGCAAAAACTGCATTATTACTATACAAATAACGCACCTCGCACCACACCTATAAAAATAAAAAAGGTAACTGACTGATTATCAGATATCCTTTGAAGTCACGAGCATGACTGAGGGGTCGAGCGCTCAGCGAGAGTAGATGTCCGGTGGACATCTGCATCGAAGGAACCACAACCTACGGATTGTGGCCGCGGCTGCGAGAATCCGCTTGCGCAACCGAAAAAGGGCCCGCCAATGGCGGACCCTTTTGAGGTCGCGAGCGGATTCGAACCGCTGTACAAGGTTTTGCAGACCTCTGCCTAACCGCTCGGCCACGCGACCATTTCTTTTGCGACCGCAAATATAATGCAATTAGTATTACGATGCTGCCCCTATAAATGTTCTGAACTACACTTTTTTTTCCTGGCCTTGGCTGCAAGGTGCAGCTCCAATGCGTTGATGGACATAGGACTTACCGCAAAAATATATTCTTCCATACCCCATTTTTACCAAATCATAGCCAAACAAAAGAGGACTTGGCCAAAGCAATGAAGGCAAAGTGTTAAGGCCAATAGATGTGTTTATCGAATCCCCGGTTTGTAGTGCTAAGAGCAGGCTTCAAAATGACCTTAAATAATGTGTTTTTCACGTTTCTTTAGACCGAATAAATCCCTACATTTGCACCGATTTTCGGAAAGGTACTTCATTACACAAGATCAGATCGGATGAATCAACGCATTTGGCTCCTTTTTATTACCATTTTTACTTTTCAACTTGCCATAGCCCAAGGACACGACAATGACCAAACCGGTCACGACCAGGATCAGACAGAGCATGTATCCCAGGATGGGCATGAACACGATGCTGATCAGGCGCACAGCGATGATCATGATGACCACGGTAGCTGTGGTATGCACCACGACGATACTTACAATCCCGGAGGCACAGCATTTCACCATATTTCCGACCAGAATGTATTTAGCATTGGGCCTGTTCAGATTCCTTTGCCTTGTATGCTCTATACCTTTGATGATGGGTTGAAGATGTTTTCTTCTTCAAAGTTTCACTCCGACACACATGGTAACGGGGAGTATGCCCATGATGGATGGATCTTATATAATGGCGTTGTCAAAAGAATAACAGACCCGGGTTTTCCAATGGGAGAAGTAGAGCTGGGACATCATAAAGTTTTCTATCAGAAAGAGGAAGTCGATGGTAAGTCAGTGGATCGTTTCTATGCTTGCTATAATGATCAACTCTGGCCGGCAGAAAGTGAGAGTACTATCGATGGCGGATTGTTTGGAGGAGGCATGACTTCTTTTATCGATTTCTCGATTACCAAGAATGTTGTCACTATGATCCTCACATTGTTGATCTGTTTCTTGATTTTCAGATCGGTCCGCAATGCATACACGACTCGGGATGGTCAGGCACCAAGCGGACTACAAGGATTTATGGAGCCAATATTCGTGTTCATGCGTGATGAAGTCATGGTACCATTTATTGGTCCTAAGTACGAGAAATATCTGCCATTTGTGATGTCGATCTTTTTCTCGATTCTCTTTTTGAATTTAATAGGTCAGGTTCCATTTCTTGGAAATGCTAACGTTACGGGACAATTGGCATTCACAATGGTGATTGCCGTCTTTGCATTTTTGGTGACCAATTTGAGCGGGAATGGACATTACTGGCAACATGTATTTTGGATGCCAGGTCTTCCTATATGGGTGAAGGTTCTGGTTACTCCGGTCGAGATCATTGGTTTGTTTTTGAAGCCCATTACTTTGATGTTACGACTTTTTGGAAATATCACAGCCGGACATATGGTCATCGTAATTTTTGTAGGATTGATCTTTGTCTTTGGGAATAGCGGTCAGAATATGGGCGCAGGGATCGGAGCTGTTTTTGGTTCTGGTATTCTAAGTATGTTCATGATGGCTATCGAGTTGTTGGTAGCATTTATTCAGGCCTTTGTGTTTGCATTATTGACAGCTTCTTACATAGGAGCTGCGGTAGAGGAGGTGCATCACTAGTTGTAGATACCGGCTATTCAAAGGAGTGGCCCAATTAAATACGGATTTAATTCATTCATAATAAACTTTAAAAAATGACTGGAACACTAGCAGCTATTGGAGCTGGATTAGCAGTTATCGGTGCTGGAATCGGAATCGGAGGAATTGGTCAAAAGGCAATGGAAGCTATTGCCCGACAGCCAGAGGCAGTTGGAGATATCAGAGCGAATATGATTCTTATGGCAGCTTTGGTGGAAGGTGCGGCTTTGATCGCCATTATTCTTTCATTCTTTGCTGGATAAGCACTACAAAAAACCGGAAAGACCTGTAACGGTTGGTTGCAGGTCTTCCACCCATCATTTTTGAACAAGAATTTTTAAGAAATAAGACTTATGATTTTAGACATCATCATTCTTGCAACAGACTTTTCTCCGTTGAAGCCGGATATAGGACAGATATTTTGGTCTATCCTGTTTTTCCTTGCTTTTTGGTGGTTGATCGGAAAATTTTCATTTAAACCCATTGCCGAGGCGCTGAAGAAAAGACAAAGCGATATTCAGGATTCCCTTGATGAAGCCAATCATGTCCGAGTGGAAATGGCCAACTTGAAGGCTGAGAATGAAGAGCTATTGGCGCTCGCCAAGGAAGAAAGAGCAGGGATTCTAAAAGAAGCCAAGGAAGCCAAGCACACGATCATTGAAGAGGCACGGAGCAAAGCCAAGGAAGAAGCAAAGGAAATCGTGGCCAATGCAAAGAACGAAATAGAAAATCTAAAATTGGAAGCTATCACAGATGTGAAGAATAAGGCGGGATTGATGGCTATTGATATCGCAGAAAAACTAGTGCGCAAAGAGCTTGCAACTAGTGATGATCATACTACCTACGTAACCAAGTTGGTGAAGGAGTTTGAAATCAAATAACAGAACACTGAAGTAACTAAGATATGTCAGTAACCAGAATTGCTTCAAGATATTCCAAGTCTTTAATAGATTTAGCCATTGAGCAGGACAAACTGGAAACTATATTGGAAGACATCCAGAATTTTCGCAACATTGCCGATCATCGAGAGTTGAGTCTTCTTTTGAAAAGCCCGATTGTAAAGGGAGATAAAAAGAAGGCCATCCTGAAAGAAATCTTTGAAGGCAAGGTTGATACGCTTACCATGAGATTCCTGGAACTTATTGTCGATAAAGGGAGAGAGGAGTTACTCCAGCCTATCGCGGATCAATTTGTCTTTTTATACAAAAAATACAAACATATCTCATCAATAGTACTCACAACTGCAGAGAAGTTGAGCGATGCTTCGCTGAAAGCTCTTGAAGCTAAATTGAATGAAAGCAGCGCTACAGATGATGTAATTGAGATCGAGACCAGGGTTAATCCAAAATTGATTGGTGGTTTTATTGTGGAGTTTGACGACAAGCGATATGATGCCAGTGTAGCGCATAAGTTGAACACTTTGAAAAAAGAGTTTGACATTAATTTATACGAAAAGAACTTTTAGATATATAGAAGCCGTCAGGCTTTGAATTAATTGATTAAACGCATTTAAATTATACAACATGGTTGACGTTAAACCTGATGAAATATCAGCTATCCTCAGAAATCAGCTTTCCGGATTTAGATCCTCTACAGAACTCGAAGAAGTAGGAACCGTGCTTCAGGTGGGAGATGGTATTGCCCGTGTCTATGGCTTAACAAAGGCCCAGGCCGGTGAATTGGTTGAATTTGATACCAAAGTAAGAGCAGTCGTTTTGAACCTGGAAGAAGACAATGTGGGAGTGGTATTACTAGGGCCTGGCGATAATATTCGAGAAGGATCTACAGTGCGAAGAACCGGTACCATTGCTTCTATCGATGTAGGCGATGGATTGGTTGGACGGGTAGTCAACCCATTGGGTCATCCGATTGATGGACGTGGGGCGATCCCTGGTAAAAAGTATGACATGCCAATCGAGAGAAAGGCTCCAGGTGTGATCTTTCGTGAACCGGTTTCTGAACCACTACAAACTGGTATCAAGGCAATCGATGCTATGATTCCTATTGGGAGAGGACAGCGGGAACTGCTTATCGGTGACAGACAGACTGGAAAGTCAGCGATTGCCATTGATACGATCATCAACCAAAAAGAATTTTACGATAAAGGGGAACCGGTATACTGCATCTATGTAGGATGTGGCCAGAAAGCGTCAACTATAGCTAATGTGGCGAAGACTCTGGAAGATAAAGGCGCGTTGGCTTATACGGTAATCGTATCGTCTTCTGCATCAGATCCTGCACCTTTACAATTCTATGCGCCGTTTGCGGGTGCTGCGATCGGTGAATACTTCAGAGATACAGGAAGACCTGCATTGATCATTTATGATGATCTTTCAAAGCAGGCAGTTGCATATAGGGAAGTATCACTTTTATTGAGACGTCCTCCAGGTCGTGAAGCATATCCTGGTGACGTATTTTATTTGCACTCCAGACTATTGGAAAGAGCTGCGAAAATCATTGAAAATAACGATATCGCCAGAGATATGAATGATCTTCCGGATAGTCTGAGAGAGGCCAAAGATGAGGACGGTAATCCTTTAGTAAAGGGAGGAGGATCTCTTACTGCACTTCCGATTATCGAAACACAGGCCGGTGACGTTTCAGATTATATTCCGACCAACGTGATTTCGATTACAGATGGCCAGATATTCCTGGAAACCAATCTTTTCAACGCTGGTGTCCGACCTGCTATTAATGTGGGTATCTCAGTATCCAGAGTAGGGGGTAATGCACAGATCAAGTCGATGAAAAAAGTTTCCGGAACATTAAAACTGGATCAGGCACAGTATCGAGAATTGGAGGCATTTTCAAAATTCGGATCTGATCTGGATGCTGCTACTTCAGCCGTTTTGGAGAAAGGAAAAAGAAATGTGGAGATTCTTAAGCAAAATCAATATTCACCACTACCGGTAGAACAACAAGTTGCAATTATCTATCTGGGCTCTAAAGGACTTCTAGGTGATGTACCTGTTGAGAAGATCAAAGAATTTGAGAGTTTGTTCCTCGCATCTATGACCGAAAGGTTTCCAGAGGTTCTGGATACATTTAGAGCCGGAAAAATCACAGATGAAGCTACAGATGCAGTTGAAAAACTTGCGTCAGAGATCATTACTAAATATAAGAAGTAAGATAAATGGCAGCCAATCTAAAGGAGGTAAGGGAAAGAATCAAATCTGTACAGTCAACGCAGCAGATCACAAAAGCCATGAAAATGGTTTCTGCTTCAAAACTTAGAAGAGCCCAACAGGCTATCGTACAGATTCGACCTTATACCGATCGACTCAACAAGATGTTGAAGAACATCATGTCGAATATTGATGCAAACGAAATCGATGTTGATTTCGGTTTGGAGAGACCACTTGAAAGAGCAACTCTGGTTGTGATTACATCGAACAGGGGTCTTTGTGGCGCATTTAATTCTAATGTTATCAAAGAAGGCGTGAATGCATTGCAGGGCAGCCTTAGTAGTGTGTATAAGCAGGGTAACGTCGATATTATCTGTATTGGAAAAAAAGGTTTTGAATATTTCAAAAAGCGATATGATAAGAAAGCCAATATCATAGATGACTATGTAATGCTTTTTGATGATTTATCTTTTGATAATGTAAGTAAGGTGGCGGATCGATTGATGGAAGCATTTAGTACAGGGTATACGGATCGTGTCGAAGTGGCTTACGGGAAATTTAAGAATGCTGCAGTGCAGTATCCGATGTGTGAACAGTACCTGCCGGTACCAAAGATCGAAGTACCATCCGAAGAAGAAAAAGCTTCAAATACAAAGGCAGACTATATATTTGAACCAGAACAGAATGATCTCTTGAATCATTTGATACCATCTATTCTGCAGACGCAATTTCAACGCTATAATCTTGATTCTCATGCATCAGAGCATGGAGCGAGAATGACAGCAATGGATAGCGCAACAGAGAATGCCGAGGAAATGATCAAGGACTTAAGAATCAATTACAATAAAGCGCGGCAAGCTGCAATTACAAAGCAGATATCCGAAATAGTTGGGGGAGCCGCTGCTATGGAATCCGACTAAGCATAAGTTAAAATCTCAAGATTGTAAGATGTGCGCCTGTCGACGGAAGTTGACAGGCGTTTGTTTTTTGGACCAGACTATCTGCTTTAGTGATTTTAATCACGATTTTTTGAAGTGCTCGGACCAATAGCTCCAATTTAAAAACTATATCTTCACCTTTTCGTACAATGTCGAAAATTAAAGACCGATGAAGGCAGTCATACCAGTTGCCGGAGCAGGAACAAGATTGCGTCCGCATACCTATACTCAACCCAAAACGCTTATTCCGGTTGCCGGTAAACCAATTATTGGGATTATCATCGATCAGCTCAAAGCAGTCGGTGTTGACGATTTTGTTTTTATCATAGGTCACCTCGGTGAAAAGATCAGGGATTATATTACCAATAGTTATCCAGATTTAAATTGTGAATTTGTCCATCAATATGAACGCCTGGGTATTGGACATGCCATCTGGTCAGCACGAGAAGAACTGAAGGATGCCGATGAGATCATGATTATTTTGGGCGATAGTATCATAGATGGAGACTTCAAAGCGCTACTGGAAGATCCACACTCTATGATTATGATCAAGAAAGTCTCCACGCCAGGTACCTTCGGGGTGGTGGAGACTGATGACCAAGGTATCATCACCAATATTGTAGAAAAGCCAAAGATTCCGAAGTCTAATTTGGCAGTAGTAGGTGTCTATAAGATTAAGGAAGTAGAGAAATTGATCAATGCCATTCAATATAATATTGACCATGAGTTGAAGACGCTTGATGAATACCAATTGACGGATGCTATCATGGCGATTATTAATGATGGTGTGCGCATCGGTACTATGAGGGTGGATAATTGGTTTGATTGTGGAAAAAAGGAAATTCTCCTCAATACGAATCGGATGCTATTGGAAAAAGCCACTTATCCTACCGATGACTTTCCTGCATATTTCAATTCTATTATCATTCATCCTGTAAGCATAGGCACGAATTGCGATATTCAAAATTCTGTGATTGGCCCACATGTGACGATTAGTGATAATGTAGTGATCCATAGTGCGATCATTAAGAACTCGATCATTGGAGACTATGCCAAGATCGAAGATATCGTTCTGGATGACAGCATAGTAGGCAATGACGCCGCTGTCAAGGGTTTCAACCAGAGTCTCAATATTGGTGACAATACTGAGATCGATTTTAGTTAATACAAGAATCCATTTCCAGGTTATCTAATGCGACCTCTGGTCCTAGCAAGGTTTTTGTCTGTACCCAAGTAGTAATCAGTGACTTTTATGGGAAACAAATTCAAATGCATTCTGGGATTAACTACTATTATTGCTTTGATGGCAACATTTTTTATATATCAACCAGATAAGCATGTTGAAGCCGCTAGAGAACATATCGAGAGTGCAGAAACAACCATAACCGAAGCACAGATCGGAGTGCAGAATGCCCTCAATGCTGCCCAGATACTTCAAAACGAACTACATCGTATCGATAAAGAAAACGCTGTATTATCAGAAGCCCATCAGACCATGCTGGGTGACTATGTCAATCGCGCTTCTGAACACGATGCAATATTTCTGGATATTGAACAACGTAGAGCTGATCTCCTTAATGAACGAGAACAGATACTTTTAGAGCTTCAAGCTTACAAATTAGTATCTAATGATTAAAAGACTGACCGTTGTTCTATTACTTCAATTCGTGTTTTCACTTTCAATTCTTTGCCAGGTTATTATTCCTCAGGATACTCTGATCATACCTTCTGAATATGGACAAGTGTCGAGCCCGCATATCATAGCCAGATCCGGGTCATTGATTATCAACCAATCTGATAGTCTGCATCTTATTAGTCATGAAAATTTTCAACTCATCGTAGCATTGGCAGAGAATATGAAGATGATGGATAGCTTGTTTGTGGATCTCAATAAGTTATATGCCAAGGATAATCGGGCCAATCAGCAAATGATAGACAATTTAAATATCCTGCTTGAACAATCGATCTCAAAAAATAAATTGGTCCTGGAGGAGGGTAATCATCAGCTAAACCAAATCCTCCCTAATCTCAATCGTTCTCAACTTGCTTTGGAAGTAGCACAAGATGAACTGCAGATGGCCAATGAACAACTGAATCAATACGGAAAAGACTCAAGACGCAAGGGAATCACCTACGCTGTCAGTGGCACGCTCGTTGGATTGGTGTTGGGATTGATCATAGCCAACTAATAATCACATTTAGGGAAAGAACTTAAACTGTCATTCCTCCAAACCATTTTCTCAGAAATGCATCGGCATTCTCCACCAAAAACTTATCAATGATCTGTACACCGGGCAATTGATTCTGTGGGCGTAGTCGGTTGCCTTCAGCACTGTTCAGATATGCTTCAGCATGGTTGATAAGGTGCCGACGAAGGGTTGTAAAGTCTGAGAATGTATAATAACCATCAATCGGATTGATGATGCCGTCAAAATCAGATCCAATACATTGTATATCCCAGGCATTCAGGTTAGCATTATTTAGGACCTCTCCGATGTGCTGGATTTGACACCAAATCAATTTGGAAGCTCCACTTAATAATGCTTCTCCGGTTTTGTTGTAGATATG
>JAHHJQ010000058.1 GCA_018680005.1 Bacteroidia bacterium
CATATCGATGAGGCTTTTCTGAGCAAACAATTAGGCTGCAGTCAAGATGAGATTGTCAGACAGATTCAGCATCTTGCTTTTGAATCTCTATTGGAATACCAGCCTCGAAGCAATCATCCTCAGATTACACTTCTGCGTGAACGCGTAGCCGCCAAGAATCTCACTATAGATCTCAAATCCTACAAGCTTCGCAAAAAAAGAAAACTGATTGCTGCCAAAGCTATAACAAGCTATTTAAAAACTACAAGCTGCAGACAGCAATATATTTTAAGATATTTTGGTGAATATGGAGGGAAACCTTGTGGCATATGTGACAGATGTCAAAGAGAAACATCGCCTGATGGAAATGTCAACGAAATTATTGATTTGATCCTCAATGATTTCAAATCTAGATCATTTCAAAAGCAAGAATTACTGGCTCTGCAATACCCCAAATCCATAGTTGATGATGCACTTAATCATCTTTTGGATGAAGGTAAATTGGATATCAAAGGAAACAGTTTCAATTGGCGATGAATAAGATCATTATTTCAGTAACCAATGATCTGGTTCACGATCGCAGGATGCATAGAACCATTCATACTTTATATGAAATGGGATTTGCAGTTTGGTTTGTCGGCAGACTACAAAAACACTCCCTACCCTATTCTAGCAATTATTGCTCTGTAAAAAGATTTAAATGTTTTTGGAATAAAGGACCTCTTTTCTATCTCGAATTTAACCTGAGGCTATTTTTCTGGCTCTTTAATCACAAGCCTAAACTGTTGCTTTCTGTGGATTCGGATACTTTACTTGCGAATACGCTTTATAGTATCATTACGAGTAGGTCTCTAGTCCTCGATATGCATGAATGGTATAGCGAGGTTCCGGAACTCGAAGGTGCAAGATGGAAGAAAAAGATCTGGTACGTAATTGAACATTGGGGCATCAAAAGATCATCCGCAAGATATACTGTCAACAGGTCGATCGCTGAGGTATATGAAAAAATACATGGCCAACCGTTTGAGGTCGTCAGAAATATACCTGCGGTTCGGGAACAGAAGCAAGATATTAAAGAAAATCGTCCTTTCACGCTGCTCTACCTGGGCGTTGTCAATAAAGGTCGCGGCTTAAGCGAAGTACTCGAAGCGTTAAATCAATTAGATGATGTGCATCTGATAGTAGCCGGGGAAGGAGACCTGATAACAAAGATGAAAGACAAATGCCGCGAAATGGGTCTGAATAGTCGGGTACAATTTCTCGGCTGGGTGGATCCTGAAGACTTGCCAGAACTGCACGAACATGCCGATTTAGGCCTGAATATCCTTGATGCTTCAAGTCAATCTTATTACTTATCACTCAGCAATAAGACATTTGACTATATCCACGGAGAATTACCAGCTATAGCCATGAATTTTCCGGAATATGAGCGTCTAAACGAAGCGTTCGAGACGAGCTATCTTCTCACAGAACTTAACACAACTTCTCTATGTGATGCCATTAGGTTTTTACAAACTAATGATAGGGTCTATAATAGATTGAAAGAAAATTGCAGAAAAGCAAGGAAGGTTTATCATTGGAATAATGAAAAAGAAAAATTGATCGCGATTTTTAGCGGTCTAAAAATATCTTGAAAACAGAATAGTGCAATCTAATTTGTATACTTCAGTTATCAAGGATTCAACTGAATAATAAACATGATAGAGGCTGTTTACGAAAAAATCCTTCAGGCAAAAAGCCGCATCAAAGATCAAGTGTTTCATACCCCAATGATCAAAAGTCATTGGCTCACAAACATAGGGAATGCAGATGTATACCTCAAACTTGAGAATGAACAAATCACGGGGTCTTTCAAGGCGAGAGGGAGCTTAAACAAGGTTTTGAATTTACCTGAAATACAAGATAGATTGTTAGTAACAGCATCTACTGGCAATCATGCGCAAGGTATGGCACGTGCTTTCCTCCTAAGTAAAAAGAAAGGAATCATATTTCTGCCTGAGAATGCAGATCGTGGCAAAGTACATGCACTTCAGAACTATCAAGCGGACTTACGATTTTATGGAACAGATTGTCTACAAACAGAATTACATGCCAAATCATGGGCATTTGAAAATAATGCAGAATATGTATCGCCCTACAACGACATTGACATCATCGCAGGACAGGGTACTATAGGAATAGAGATTTTGGAACAGCTTCCATTGATGGATTGCGTATTTGTTACGATAGGTGGAGGTGGGCTAGCCAGTGGAATAGCTACTTACTTAAAGACCAAGAATCCTAAGATCAAAATTATTGGGTGCCTACCGGAAAATTCTCCTGAGATGTATCTAAGTGTCCAGGCTGGTGAGGTTGTTTATTTGGAGCATCCTAAAGAGACTTTGAGCGATGGCTCTGCAGGAGGGTTGGAAAAGGGATCCGTTACTTTTGAGATATGTGAAGAATTGATTGATCAATTCGTTCTAGTATCTGAAGAAGAAATAGCCACTAATATCAGGGAAACCCTTAAATTTCATCATAAAATCATTGAAGGATCTGCAGCAGTAGCAATAGCAGCATATCGAAAACTAAAAAATGAGCTGTCGGCTAAAAAGGTGGGCATTGTGATTTGTGGTGGGAATATTGGCTATGAAAAATTGAAATCTGTTATTTGCATTTAACATTTAACCCTGCTTTAACGCCATTTTTGCTTCACTGATCGTCATAATTATGAAAATATCATCTAATATGAAAAATCTGCTTACGATCATCACTCTAGCTTTGGGAAGCACACTACTTGCACAAGGCAATTCCGAATTTAGAGCAGCCCTTGCTTCAGAAATTCAAAGAATGCAGGATGATGAAAGTATAATCGTAGAATATAAAAAAACAGGTTGTTGGGGGGATTATGAAGGTGGGTATATAAATTTCACCCAATCCGATGCACACATCGACATTGCCTTATCTAATACTAATCAACATTTCAAGGAATCTGAAACATCCAAAACGCGGTTGGAAAAGAAAGAACTTCTAGCGCGATTAAATTCCAAAATTGATACCAGGAGTTCGGATGCGGAAAACACTGTGTATTCCAATTTTATCGAATACAACATTACCAAAAATGGCGTGTCATTAGCCGTAATTAGGACAACAATAGAACCTGATCAGGTGACCAATAAAATTGGGTTAGTACCCAAGTTTCAGGATTTTCTCAACCAAAACAAATCCAAAAAGTCAGGTATAATCATCAATAATATTTCCGGCTACTAGATTTCATCTTCACTTCTTTAGAAAGGATGCTCTATATTTACAATAGGGCCAAAACGTACATCTTTTGATGGAACATCATTATGCAGAAACTATCGCAGATGAGGTCAGACATGGAACTGACGAAACAACTATTCGCCGCGCAATACGAGACTTAAAGCTTTCTCAGGAAGAGTCACTCTATCTGGATGACTTTCTTGATCAGCAATTAGCACTTCAGAAACTTAGGGAGGTAAAATTGGCAGATGCCAAACTCATCAAATACTTAGGTTATGCCCTCATGGGAATTGCCATTCTCTTTGGATTATATAGTCAATGGTTTGGGCTTATGATTTTTCTTTTGGGCGTCTACGCCTATAGAAGAGGAAACAGACAAAAGAGGACTGCAGAAGCTATGGATTCCATTGAAGAGCTTCTACCGAAAAAGCCCACAATCTTTCATAAATAATCAGGATTTTCTTTTTCATCACGGGTTAGGACAACCATGACAATTCTCAAAAAATTTCTATCATTACATCTATGGGTGAATATGGTATTTTGTCGCTGTTGCCGTCTCTTCTAGCTATTCTGTTGGCTATCTGGACAAAACAAGTCTTTATTTCTTTGCTTCTTGGAATTTGGCTTGGGTGGATGATCATAAAAGATTTTAATTTTCTCGACGGCACCTTCGCGACCATTCAGGCACTGGTAGATGTCTTTCAAGATGCAGGAAACACACGTACCATCATGTTTGCTGCTCTGGTTGGAGCCCTGATTATTCTAATTCAAAGATCCGGAGGCGTCCAGGGATTTATAAAGGCGCTAACCATTTATCTCCAGCGATTTGAAGGGAAGAAAACTACATCCAGCAGAGTTGTTGTCCAATTACTTGCCTGGTTAACTGGAGTATTGATTTTTGTAGAATCCAGTATTTCCGTTCTTGTTGTTGGAACATTATACAGGCCAATCTTTGACAAGATGGGTATATCAAGAGAGAAGCTCGCCTATATTGCTGATTCCAGTTCAGCCCCAACCAGTATCCTTATACCATTTAATGGATGGGGAGCTTTTATCATGGGGCTTTTAGTGATGGAAGGGTTTTCAGATCCATTTGCAACGATGTTTAAATCCATGGCATATAATTTCTATCCGATTTTGGCTTTGATACTGGTCGTTATTATTGTGCTCTCGAAGAAAGACTTTGGCCTCATGAAGAGAGCAGAAGCAAGGGTCCGTGATGAAGGAAAACTCGTGTTTGATGATAGTCAGCCCATGATGGCCGACGAATTGACGGATATTGCAGTAAAGGATGGTCTGGTACCGAAAGCATACAATATGGTCATTCCAATTCTTCTTATGGTTGCACTCATGCCTGTGATGCTTGCCTATACCGGATGGGAAGTTGCCATTGCTGAGCGCCCCAACGCTTCATTCTTAACCACTATTGCATATGCGATTGGCAAGGGTTCCGGATCTACATCTGTCCTTACAGCGGTTTTGGGATCTATAGTTGGTACCATGATTTTTTACAAGGCACAAGGTCTCCTCGGTATTAAAGAAATGGTGGATCTTTCGCTAAAAGGGATATCCGGAATGATTCCGATTGCACTCCTTATGCTTATGGCTTTTGCGATTGGGACTGTTTGTAAGGAGATGTCTACGGGGCAATATGTTGCTGAGATCACCAAAGCCTGGCTCTCACCAGGTCTCGTTCCGTTTTTAGTTTTCCTTATCAGCTGTTTTATTGCATTCTCCACAGGAACTTCATGGGGAACTTTTGCCATCATGATTGCAATAGCAGTTCCTATGGCCAATACCATGGGTGCCAATGTCTATATGACCATTGCGGCGGCTTTGGGTGGAGGAGTCTATGGCGATCATTGTTCACCAATTTCAGATACAACAATTTTGTCGTCCATGGCATCTGCTACTGATCATATTGATCATGTTAAAACACAACTACCGTATGCTTCCATTGCAGGCGGTCTTGCCTTGCTCATGTATTTCTTATTGGGAATCTTGTGATTATGATGTGTCACGCATCCAAAATCAATACCTTCGCATCGTTTAACGATTCACAATGGAAGCCTATCTAATTAATTGAGATGAAAATTGATCACGAACTTATCTTAAAGCTCGAAAAATTAGCAAGATTAAAGCTATCAGAAGATCAGAGATCGAAAATGATCGAAGACCTCAACGACATGCTGAAAATGGTGAATAAGTTGGATGAATTGGATTTGCATGATGTGGAACCCTTACTACACTTGTCAAACCAATACAATGTCACTCGAACAGACAAAGTTGAAGATCATATGGATAGAGATGCCGCCCTCGCCAATGCTCCTGATAGCGATAATGAATATTTCAAAGTTCCAAAAGTGATCAAAAAATGAGTACCTCTGCTAGTGCTAAATCAGCTATTATCGAAATAAAAGATTTGAAGAAGACCTACATTATGGGTACGCAAAAAGTTGATGCTTTGCAATCCATAACAATGGACATCAACAGAAATGATTTTCTTGCGTTGATGGGACCATCCGGATCAGGAAAATCTACTTTGATGAATCTGATAGGATGTTTAGATTCTCCTACTTCAGGGGATTATGTTCTCAATGGCACCAATGTATCTACTATGAACGACGGAGATCTAGCGGAGGTCCGAAATAAAGAAATTGGTTTTGTATTTCAAACCTTTAACCTGCTTCCAAGATTGACGGCATTAGAAAATGTAGCCCTGCCGCTTGTTTACAGCGGATTGAGTAAGTCTGCTCGAGAGGAAAAAGCAGCTAAGGCACTCGATGAAGTAGGTCTGGGCGATCGAATGGACCACAAACCAAACGAGCTCAGTGGAGGTCAGCGTCAAAGGGTCGCTATCGCAAGGGCAATCGTCAATGATCCATCAATAATTCTCGCTGATGAACCAACAGGTAACCTCGATACCAAGACATCTATTGAGATTATGATGATCTTTGAACAAATCCATGATGCTGGTAATACAGTAATTGTGGTCACCCATGAACCAGATATCGCTGAGCATGCGCATCGCATCGTAAGGCTAAGAGATGGCCTTGTCGAAAGCGATCAAGCAAACACTGAAGTTGTCAGATCTTCCGAGCGACAGATCAAAAAGATCGAAACCTTATAATCCTTCAAGATTTCCAGAACGAAATGATTCCAATCATATTATGCCCTATGATAATATGATTGTTTCACTAGTCATTTCTCTTGTCAATAAATCACAATTTGGTTCAAGGTGGGATACATATTTGTGCTGCATTGATTGAATTCTTCGGAACAATTAAGCAAACACAATGAAGAATTGAAAAATTGAATTCCGGAAGTGCTGTCTATTGGGTTTATGCGCTTCACTCACCTTGTTCATATCCTCCAAAAAAGATATCATTTCCGGACTCAATTTATCACCTGAGGTAGACTAGAAATTCATTTTGACCATTCCAACCAATCTTTCACCCAAATCCAATTCTGAATAATTACTACCTTCCATCGCAATTCTCTTTTATGTTTATGTCTTTAGGCACATTGGTCCTCGAGAACGAAAGATGTCTTTTGAGACCACTTGAATTAGGTGATGGGCGCCTGTTACAGGATGCTGCATTCTCAAAACCGAATTTGTTGGAATTTTCACCTTCATCCATTCATACAGAAGAACTACTGCAGGCTTATGTCGATTCTGCATTACAATCTCGGACAGAAGGCTTGAGATATCCGTTTATCATATTTGACAAACTCCATGGCAAGTATGCAGGTAGCACAAGCTATGGTAATCCTTCTTTCAAAGACCAACGAGTTGAAATTGGATGGACATGGATCGGAAGTGCTTTTCAAAGAACAGGATTAAATCGGAATATCAAATTCCTAATGCTCCGATATGGTTTTGAGGTTCTTGATTTGCAACGCATCGAACTCAAAACCGATGTCCGCAATATGCAGTCCCGTGAGGCTATGAAAAAAATTGGTGCTATTGAGGAAGGTATCCTACGAAGTCATACCGTCATGCAGGATGGTTTTAGGAGAGATACCATTTATTATAGTATCCTGGCTGACGAATGGTCATTGATAAAATCCAGCATATTTCAAAGCTTTTCATGATGGGCTATGCTACAATCGATGTTTAAACGATGGTTTTGTATAATTTTTACCACTATAGGTATGAAATTGAGTAAAAATGGGCGTTGAAAAGGAATCCGCGCTATGTTTAGTTCAGTTGTTTCACCATATTTGCGGCCAATTAACTAACATCAAAATTGATAAGAAATCATGCGAAATCTATTAACTATTTTATGTATATGCTCTCTTGCCATGTTCATGTCTTGCAAGGGGAAGAACGCAAACACTGTAGAGGCAACTGCTGCAGAAGAAGTTAGCAAGGAAATGTCCGGAGAATCATTTTCCGTTAACGTAGCAGGATCAAGTATTTCCTGGGTGGGAAGTAAACCAGGTAAAGACCACTCCGGCACCCTAGCCCTAAGTGACGGGATGCTCACAGTAGACAATGGCAATATTACCGGAGGAACATTCTCGATTGATATGAATTCTTTGAAGAATACAGATCTGGCGGGAACGGAAGGTGCTGGTAAATTGGAAGGTCATTTAAAGTCTGAGGACTTCTTCAATGTCATGAAGTTCCCAAATGCCAAATTTACTATCACCAAAGTCACAAAGGTTTTGAACAACCCCAATATGTCTCATAGTGTGAGTGGCAATTTGGAAATGATGGGGATTTCAAAAAATATTACGATGCCAGCAACCATCAAGATTGAAGATGGAGTGGTCAACGCATCGATATCAGAATTTGCTCTAAACCGGACAGATTGGGGTGTAAAATATGGCTCAGGATTGATCGGCACCGCACTGGATAAAGCAATCAGTGATGATGTTCAGATAGACATTACGCTAAATGCCAACAAGTCGTAGTATTCTGAATAGAAAAGAAAAGCCGCTACTATGATTAGTCAGCGGCTTTTTTGTTTGACCAAATAATAAGCTATTAGCTTTACCTTTATACAATATGGAGAAGACAGGATCACTCAATGAGTGGCTACCAATAACAAAAAAAGAAGTAGAGCTAAAAGGATGGACTGATGTGGATGTCGTTTTAATTTCGGGTGATGCATATGTAGATCATCCGGCATTTGGTAGTGCGGTCATAGGAAGGATTCTGGAGCAGGAAAATCTCAGAGTCGCTATTGTCCCACAACCTAACTGGAAAGACGATTTGAGGGATTTCAAAAAAATGGGAAAACCCAATATGTTTTTTGGAGTCACTTCGGGATGTATGGACAGTATGGTTAATCACTATACCGCAGCAAGAAGGATACGGTCTACGGACGCCTATACACCCGGTGGGAAAGCAGGATTCAGACCGGACTACGCATGTACGGTGTATACAAGAATTCTGAAATCTCTATTTCCTGATGTCCCCGTATTGTTAGGAGGAATAGAAGCTTCGCTCAGAAGAATAACACATTATGACTATTGGGCAGATCGGTTGTTCCCTAACATTCTCAGTGATTCCGGTGCAGATATGTTGGTTTATGGCATGGGAGAAATGCCTCTACGAGAAATTGTTCGACTTCTAAAGAAAGGAGTTCCTTTTTCTTCACTAACAACAATTCCACAAACCGCAATTCTACATTCGAAAGAAGAAGCAATCCCAAAAAACAAGAAGTGGCATGATCTCAAGCTCAACAGTCATGCTCGCAGCCTAAGGGATAAAGTTGCATTTGCAGCCAACTTCAAACATATCGAGCAACAATCTAACAAAGTAAATGCAGATCGCTTATTGCAAGATATCGGAGACAAAACACTTATTATCAATCCCCCCTACCCTCCGATGACAGAAGCGCAAATTGATGCTTCATTTGACTTGCCTTATACCCGTCTTCCTCACCCCAAGTACAAAAAGCGTGGGGCTATTCCCGCATTCGAAATGATCAAATTTTCGATCAATATGCATCGCGGATGTTTTGGAGGATGTAGCTTTTGCACAATATCCGCACATCAGGGCAAATTCATTGCCAGCAGATCAGAATCATCCATCATGAATGAAGTAGATGCAATTACTGAGATGCCAGATTTTAAAGGATATATATCCGACCTGGGAGGTCCTTCGGCTAATATGTATCGAATGAAAGGCAAAGATCAGTCTATATGCGACAAATGTGTGGCTCCATCTTGTATTCATCCGGTGATTTGTAGTAACCTGGATACCAGTCATAAACCACTGACCAAAATATACCAACGCGTTGATCAACATGAAAAAGTCAAACGTGCTTATGTCAGCAGTGGCATACGATATGATTTGTTGACAGAAAGCTACAACAAAAATGCGGATGACTCAATTGACGAGTACATGGATCAATTGGTATCCAGACACGTCTGTGGTAGAT
>JAHHJQ010000064.1 GCA_018680005.1 Bacteroidia bacterium
CCCTTACGTAGACCATTGACTATTGGACCATTTGTTCTTAAGACCTGTTGACATGTTCCATCTCCCCAACATAATTCAAGGCTATCCTGATCTGCCTGAATACTACTTGCTTTGGTATATGTAGTGATTGTTGCCCTGATCGTGAGTGGACCTATCTGCACGTATGTTATTTCTCCTGCCCTGTTATGTGTAGCGGAGAGATCCAATACATTTAATGCAATAAAACCTAAGATCAGGAATATTTTGACTTTCATACAGAGTGATTACCCTTGAGTTGGTGTACTGAGCTAAAGATATAACGAATAGATGGATTGTTCGTTTTTGTGTTTTTATATTAATCTAATATAATCGATCTGATTTCAAATAATCTGTACTATTGCAGCATGACGACAAATGTTGAAGTGATACAACATTATAAGGCAAAAATTGATGATTTAAGCAAGGAGTTGAAACAGTTACAACTCAAAAGCAAACGTCTCTCTTTTGGTAGGTTATTGATTGCCTTGGCAGGATTAATCTTAATATTCGTAGTAGGCCAGATTTCAGTACTGCTAACGATAGGCGTTGCACTGATCACCTTGATTGCATTTGTGATGACCGTAAGAAAGCATGACAAAGTAGATCAATCTCTTAAAGAAGTAAAAACGCTCATTCGAATCAATGAAAATGAAATTCATGCATTGCTGCAATTTGAGAATGAATATTATAATGGAGCAGCATTTGCGCATCAAGGCCATTTTTATACGACAGACCTGGACGTATTTGGGGTTTTTAGTTTATATGGTGTAATCAATAGGTGTAGGTCATACCATGGTAATCAGATCCTCAACAACTGGTTTTCTGAACCGGATCAATTCTCTACCATATTGGAAAGAACAGAAGCGGTAAAGGAATTGGAAAAGATGGAAGAGTGGCGTCAGCATTTTGCAGCTGGATTATATGAATTAAAAGAAAAACACAATGTCAATTTTGCGCAAGAAGTAACCAAGGAGTTAAATGCGAATCTGAACTTCACAAAGGGCCGTGGATTGCGACTCTATAGAAAATTAGTGCCCATTCTATGGATAGGCATTGTATCGCTCGGGTTCTGGGATTCACTGATCGCTTCTCGTTTGGCAATTACTCTGGGATTGCTGAATGTAGCGATTGCCATGAAATTCATGAATCCTATTGCACAAATACAGGACAAACTTTCAAAATCCGGACTTCTCTTAGAGCGTTTCTCAAGAAGTTTGCATTGTATAATGAATGGAGATTGGAAGAGCTCTATGTTGAAGAGCGAAGTAAGTGCATTTGTATCGAATAGTAGTGATCCCGATCATCCGGTAAAGATTCTAGGTGAATTAAAGAAGATCATAGATCAATTGGATTATCGCCTTAATATAATTGCTGCATTCTTGTTAAACGCGGTAGTACTTTGGGATCTGATCATAATGGACAGATTGGCAAGTTGGCAAGAAAGAAACTTGAGCAAGATAGAATCAATCTTTAAACTGATTGGTCTGTTTGAGGCCGTTTCAAGTCTATCCACCTGGGCCGCTAATCATCCACAGTATGTGTATGCCAGTCTGGTCAAAGATCATTTTCATCTGGAAGGTAAAGGATTTCGACATCCTCTCATCCATGAATTTCAAAGCGTATCCAATGATTTCGAAATTGAAGAACCGAGAAAGATCAATATAGTAACGGGGTCTAATATGTCCGGAAAGAGTACATTTCTCAGGACAATCGGGACCAATATGGTACTTGGCTTTTTGGGAACCAAAGTAGCCGCAGAGCATTTATCTTCATCTGTAGTACAGCTGATGAGTTATATGAGAATCAAAGATGCCCTTGAAGAAAATGTATCCACCTTCAAAGCCGAACTTAATCGCGTTGAACTCATGCTTTCCCTGGTTAATTCGGATGCACACTGTTTGATTTTAATTGACGAAATGCTCAGAGGAACCAATTCAAAAGATAAGCTCAAGGGTTCAATAAACATAACCAAAAGGCTTATTGATCAAGGGGCTTATGCTTTGATTGCCACGCATGATATCAAGCTGGCAGAATTGGCTAATGAATTTCCTGAAGCCATTTGTAACTACTACTTTGATATAGACTTTGAAGATGGGGATTTGAAATTTGACTATAAACTGAAAAAAGGTATTTGTGAGAATTTCAATGCCTCTTTTCTCTTAAAGCAAATCGGTATAGGTTGATTCAAACCATTTGACCAACACGGCTGAGGCATTCCTTGAGAGCATCTTCCCATCCTCTGATTTCTATCTGAAGGGCATTTTGAATTTTTGATAGATTCATAATGCTGTAAGGAGGTCTCAGTGCAGCTGTAGGGTATTCATCTGTCCTTATGGGTATTACCATACAATCGATTCCTACATGCGCGAATATCGCATTGGTGAAGTTGTACCAGGATGTTGTCCCTGAATTGGCAAAATTGTATATGCCATACTCGGCTTGTGTATCAATAAGCTGGATAGTTGCCATGGCAAGATCTTTAGCATAGGTTGGTGCACCGATCTGGTCACAAACTACCCTGATCGTTTCTCTTGCTTCTCCTAATCGCAACATGGTTTTGACAAAATTGTGTCCATATTCTGAATACACCCAGGAAGTCCTCAATATAAAGGATTTCGGATTGTATCTTAAAATAGCCAGTTCCCCTGCCAGCTTACTCGAGGCGTAAACAGATTGGGGATTCGTGATTGAGGTTTCTTTGAATGGGATACCGAAATTACTATGATATACATAGTCAGTAGAAATATGTATGACCCCAATCTGTTTTTCTAAAGAAGCCTTTCCGATATTGATTACTCCGGTTTCGTTAATCAAGTATGCCTCTTTCTCTTCTTCTTCCGCCTTATCTACTGCAGTATATGCCGCACAATTGATTATCCAATCTATTTGATTGTAGTCTAAATGGTCACTGATACTTTGAAAATTTGTAATGTCTAATTCTTTTTTAGTAGCAAAGTGAAATCGATGATGATTAAAAAGAGATTGAATCGAGTGGATGGATTTTCCTACTTGCCCATTGGCACCAGTGATTAGAATATTCGCCATGAAGGATTAAGATTTACTGCTTATAAAATTGGATCATGCTTGCCGAATTCTGGAAGGTTCAAATCTTTTTCTGAAACGATAGCTTGAGAAATATTTATTCCCCAATCAATCGCTAATCCGGGATCATTGAATCGAATTCCGCCTTCGGCCTCTTTAGAGTAAAAATTATCGCACTTATAGGTGAATATTGCTGTTTGGCTAAGTGTAAGATATCCATGCGCAAATCCTCTGGGGATGAAGAGTTGTGTATGATTTTCGGCACTTAAACGCATAGCAAACCATTTTCCGTATGTCTTTTGGTTCTTTCTGAGATCCAGAACTACATCCAGAACTTCTCCATGTATGACCCTAACTAATTTGGCCTGTGCCTTGGTGCCTTTTTGATAATGTAATCCACGAATAACACCTCTACTTGATTTTGCTTGATTGTCTTGAACAAAATTGGTGTTACCACAGGCTTTTGCCCAAGCACGTTCGTTATAAGTTTCGTAAAAATAACCACGTTCATCCTTCCATAATTTTGGTTGGATGATATTCAAACCTTCAAATTCGGTGGCAGTATACTTCATCTATTTCTTCCTGAAAAATAACGTTAAGGGTACACCAGAGAACTGAAAAGATGCTCTCAACTGGTTTTCCAGATAATTTTTATACGGTTTTTTGATGTAATCCGGATGGTTACAGAAGAAAGCAAATGCAGGGTAGTATAAAGGCAATTGGGTTGCATATTTGATTTTAATGTATTGTCCTCGATATGCTGGCGGATTTTTCTTTTCAAGAGCTTCTTCCAGCCATTCATTGAGCACAGAGGTCTTAATCCTTCTTGTTCGATTTTCAGAAACTTCAATTGCTTTTTCCACAGCTTTGAATATCCGTGTTTTTTCAAGGGCCGAGACAAAAAGAATGGGCACATCATTGAATGGCGATATCTTACGCTTTAGCTCTAATTCGTAATCCCTGGCGGTATTGGTTTCTTTGTCTATCAAATCCCACTTGTTAACGAGAATTACGATTCCCTTTTTTCGTTTTACAGCCAGACTGAATATAGTCATGTCCTGTGATTCGATACCTGTCTGAGCATCGATCATCAGAATACAAACATCAGCTTCATCAATCGCTTTGATGGCTCGTATAACACTATAAAATTCGAGGTTTTCATGAACTTTGGCTTTTTTGCGTATGCCTGCTGTATCAATGAGCATGAATTCCTTGCCAAACTTTTTGTATCTCGTATGAATTGAATCTCGAGTGGTACCGGCTATATTGGTTACAATATTTCGTGCTTCACCAAGTAAGGCATTCACTAAAGAAGATTTTCCAACATTGGGTTGACCGACAATAGCAATATTCGGAATATCTGATTCATTTTTTTCTTCTTCATCGATTTTATCCGTGATACTATCCAACATATCACCCGTTCCACTTCCGGTAAGCGAAGAAATAAAAAATGCTTCTTCAAATCCCAGGCTCCAAAATTCATTAGCTTCTAATGACCTGGCGTGATTATCCACTTTGTTGACGACAAGAATGACATCTTTTTCTGATTTTCTAAGCAATCTGGCTATTTCTTCATCCAGATCAGTAATGCCTGTGGTCACATCAGCGACAAAGAGGATCACCTGCGCCTCTTCCATGGCTATCAGAACTTGTTCACGGATTGCCGCTTCAAAGACGTCATCGCTATGTTCGACAAAACCTCCGGTGTCAATAATCGTGAGATTCTTACCGTTCCATTCACAGGCACCATATTGTCTATCTCGAGTTACACCACTGACATCGTCGATTATGGCTTTCCGTTCCCCGATGAGCCGATTGTAAAGTGTGGATTTACCAACATTTGGCCTTCCCACTATTGCGACAATGTTGGACATAGTTTATTTACGTTCTAATTGAAACAAAGATGGTCTTAATTTTTAATATCCAAATCGCTTAAGGCTAGACTGATTATTTCTCCACCCCTCTTTCACTTTTACTCTCAACTCAAGATGAACCCGAGAATCCAGGAATGCTTCAATGTCCTTTCTGGCTAAAGAACCCAATCTCTTAATGGCTTGACCATGTTTACCGATTATTATGGATTTTTGCGTTTGGCGATCTGTATAGATATCAGCATCGATGAATATTATTGGTCCCTTTTTGGATGTCCCGTGTTTGAATCTTGTGACGACTATTTCAATTGAGTAGGGAAGTTCCTGCTTATAGAGTGAAAGACATTTCTCTCTGATTATCTCGCTTACAAAAAATCGTTCACTTCTGTCCGTTAGCTGATCTTTTGGATAATATGCAGGTCCTTCAGGAAGATATTGTAGTAGCAAGTTTACAATCTTATCTGTGCCTTTTTTATTTAGTGCAGAGACTGGAAATATCTCAACGGGATTTAGATGCTCCGACCAATATTGAATATCACTCAATATTTCCTTATCTGAATATAGGTCTGTTTTATTAAGCACTAGAAAAAGTGGCACTTTGACCAACTTGAGTTTTTGTAAGAGCGAGTGATCCAAAGGAATCCTGTGACCAACCTCAATCACTACCATAAAGATATCAGCGTCTTCAAATGTACCTTTGACATATTTGTTCATCTCCTCTTGCATCTGATAAGCCGGATCATCGATAAAACCAGGAGTATCACTAAATACAATTTGAAAATTTTCATCACTTAAAATAGCAAGTATACGATGACGTGTGGTCTGAGGCTTCCGATTGATGATGGATAACCGTTCACCAATTAGGGCATTCATCAAAGTAGATTTACCCACGTTGGGTTTGCCAATGATATTGACAAAACCGGATTTATGATTTTTAGGAACGGAATCTATGGTTCATGCTTTTGATGAGACGACAAAGATAGGTTTAAGACTTGATAGAATCATCAACTAGTTGGGTAACATGCGTATCATGCTGCCAATGCGATCACAAACGGTATCAAATAATGTAATTGGTGTTATTGATCGCCAATGGATATTGTTGAAAGATTCACCAAGGTTGACATATTGATCAATAAATGTAGCCCTTATCTCTTCTTCGACGTGCTCTCTGGTATCCAACATACAGCTCCCCCCACCTTCATCACCGATATCACCAAACCTCTCTTCATAATAGCAATCGTCATCTCCATGAAAATTCATGAGGTTATCACAAAGCAATATGAATTTGTTAATGCTTTGATCAATTAGGCGATTGATTACATTTTGCTTAAGTATCATGACATCATTAGAAAGACAATCATTCCACTCACCAATGAATTCAAGTATAGCATAACCCTCGTCATAGTCACAATAGAGGATTTTGGAATAGAGCGTTGCAGAACCGAATTCATCCCATTGGGGATGGATATAGTAGTTATATACTTTCTGATGAAATTGGAATTCGTTGTATTCGCGACCATAGAAAGGTGACCGCTCGTCTTCCGAAGCTACATACCTATCCCTCCACTTGAAATAAGGCTCTATGTCGTGCATTTAAAGATTGTATTAAAACATTGTTGGAGATGTCCATGCATCTATCAAAATCCGCTGGTAAGTTACTGCGAGGCATATTAAAATGCAATGGAATGCCAAACTTTAGCTTAGAAATTGACATTGAAACCTGCACGGTATTCTAACGGTTGTTCGTTAGGCCTTAGTTCATCACTTATATTGAATAAGATAGCTATTTCAAAGCCTACTCGACCAGTTCCCTGCTTAAATCCACCACCAATAAAATAGTTATTTCGCCAGGATCTCTCAGTTTGGATTTCATTGTTAAGAACTATGACGTTCCCAAAATTATCTGCCTGGGCTGACTTAAAGTTGAGTTTTTCATATTCGATATGAGCGAATACACCACGATATATTTTTGCCCTGGTAAATACACCGAGTCCGTAATTGAAAGAATTCACCCGATCAAAACCTACTCCAAAATTTTCAGAGGTGTATTCCAACGAAAATCTTGGACCGACCGAAAAGGCACCATTTTTATCCATTTTGTAGCCAATCATGGGCTCTAAAGCTGCCAGGGTATAAAAACTACTTATTTGAAGACCTATATTGCCCCCATACCAAAAATTCTCTTCGAATGCAGTCAATTCGCGATCATTCTCGCCTCGGTTTCCCTGGGCTGAGATATTAGAAGAATAGGAAAGTAAGAATATGGAAATTCCAATAATGGAGAATAAAGGTTTCATAGTTAGCGAATTATATATTGGATATAACGAAGATAGTCATCTAACGGTTATGAAAGGCTTGTTACTGTGGCGTTAAAGCAGTGAAAGTGACAAGAGCTCATAAAAAAAAGGCCTTCATTTAGAGAAGACCTTTTCTTGAATAACTAAAATCAAGTTTTAAGTTATATGAAACCCATGAACTGAATATGCAAATTGATTGGTCCTTTGTTATCCCACCCAAACATAACTTCCATCATTACTGCCACTTGTGAGAATACTTACTTTCATACTTTTGATTAGTTAAGACTATTGAAGTCGCTTTTAATCATCTGTATGAGCCTATCAGTGCAAAGAACAACTACTGAATAAGCTCAAGAACAGTGCCAAATTCATATATTAAAATATTAGATGTATGACTTCTTTTTTAACGGAGGCTTTTGATATAAAGGTTCAAAACCTATTAAAAAAAATAAAATATAAAAACTCCTCATTCTATGTGCTTTGTCTTCATCAAAGCTCTTCTTTGATAACTGGTAATAAGGCCTGGAAACTGAAATACAATATTGAAGAAGTTATTCGCAGGGGAATGAATGGTGTGTTAACCTTCGGCGGTACCTATTCTAACCATATCTATCAAACCGCCAGGTTTTGTAATGCAGCAGGCTTAGCATCTGTAGGTATCATACGTGGAGAGATTCTCGATAATAACCCAACAATGCTTGCAGCCAAAACCAACGGTATGAAACTAATTCCCCTATCGAGATCCGATTATAAAAAGAGATTTGACCCTGAATATTTGGAATTTTTACAAACACAATTTCCGTCACTTAAATTGTTACCGGAAGGTGGTACCAATAAGCTTGCTATACAAGGCACTACTGAACTCGGCAATCAAATAGGGCAACTCTGTCGAGAACATATAATTGCCAATGTTGGTGTATCAGTAGGTACTGGTGGCACAATAGCTGGTATTATTTGTGGTTTGAAGAATGAAGTATACACCTGCGGGTTTGGTGCTCTCAAGGGTGATTTTTTACTTGATGATGCCAGAAAACTGGTAAACAATGAGACTTTAGTTCGATGGGGTGTGGAAGATGATCAGGCTTTTGGCGGGTATGCCAAATGGAATATGGATCTAATTCAATTTATTCAGGAATTCTATACTGAAACCAATATACTACTAGATCCAATCTATACGGGCAAAATGATGTTCAACGCATATCACAGTGATAGACTTGATGAATCTTGGATGTTCATCCATACAGGTGGCATTCAAGGGAATCTGGGATTTAGAAAAAGATTTGGCGTAGACTTACCTATAACTGAATGAGGCGGGCGTCATAATTATGCCGGTCAAGAACTTTTTTAGCACTCTGTGCATCAAACTTATCTTTAAAGCCACTAAGTACAAGAGTGAATACAGTCGTTTCAACCAATTTCTCTTTTAAAATATAGAATCGATGTCGCGCAAAGTAATTTTCAAGTCCATTCATTTGTCTGTGAATATCTTTTTCAGCGGCAAATTTACCAACTTGTACTTCAAAGACACCTGAATTATTACCAATGAATCTGTTGCCCAACAATTCATCGTTTGAGATTACCCTATAAGATGTGTTTTGATTGTGAGCGTATACATTAATCGGTCGATTAGCGCCCAAATCTTGTAGAAGTCCTAATAGTTTAGTTCCCGAAATACCCGAAGATATTCTCCCAGCCTCATTACCAAATTGATCAAAAAAAATCATTGTCGGCAAACTAGTAACATTAAACTCCTCCTGCCATATTTTACCGACTGGTTCATCTACATCTACTTTGACCGCCAGCAAGTTGACATTGATGTAATCCATTACATTTTGATCTTTGAAAGTGGTCTTATTCATCATCTGACAAGGAGCACACCAACGAGCAGAGAAATAGACAAAAAACGACTTTTGTTCGAGTCGGGCTTTTTTAACAATATCCTTGTATAATTGGGAATTTTCAAATGCCACAGAATTGGCATTGAGACCAGAATATATGCATAACATTCCAAATATCAGGAAATAACGGAAGAGGCTTTTATACATTATTGTTTTTATTTTAGGAGGGCAGGAATACAGAATATCATGAATTCTGCGGGAATCTGTCACAGATCAAGTCGTATTCCCAATCCTTCAAATACTATGCCTGCCCTAAATATATCATAAAGTTTTGCGAATTCCATCTTCATACTTCACAACAAATGCGGTATCGAATCCAAAGGCTCTAATTGTGTCTATAAGAGACTTAGCCTGGTCCATTGTTTCAAATGATCTTAGAAATACCCTGGTTAGCTGACCGTTTGGATGCAATTCCGTGCTGAGTTGGCCATATTTTCTAGCCTTTGCGAACAATGGTAATTCCGGTTTATAATTTCTTACCGCAGTTAATTGAATACGATATTCAGTCCCTGCCGAATAAGCTTTCTTAGAATTCTGACGCTTTGGTGCTACCACTACAGGTTCTGTTTTATCAACCGTTATAGGCTTCGGTTGGTTTACAACAATTGAAGATTCGACTGGAGTTGGTTTTGATTTGCTGGGGACAACAGTGGTTTCGACCGGGTTCGATTCTGAATTTTGTAATGAAGGCGGCGAAGGTTTCGGTTTACTCAATTTAGCATATCCTTTAGATCGGGTAAGAGGAATATCAAGGGATACTCCTGACTCCAACTCTTCTGTATCAAACTCAAAATTTCCGAATTCGTATCCTGGTTTGAAAGCTTCAACGATATAATATTCACCTGAAACCAGGTCAAACTCATACTTACCATCTAAGGATTTGGTTGTCTCTACTTTTTTCCTTCGTGTTTCGCCCACTGCTTTGTAAAGTGTAACATATACATCTTTTAAAATGCTGCTGTTACCGCCATCAGTGATACGGCCTTTTATATTGAAATGGTCACTTGATTTGGATTCAATTGTGTTCAACTTTGTTTCCAAAGGAGCTTCCTCTAAATCTGCAATTAAATCACCTAGCTGATCGGAACCCTCTTCTTCATCAAAACTGATTTCAAAAATATCATCATCTGCAGTGGTTTTTATACCATCATCGATTAGTCGATTCGAAGTAAGGTATGCCGAAGAAGTGCCTAGTTTCCTTGTGTAATAATAATCGTCAGCGCTGCTGTTAACAGGTGCCCCCATATTAGTAGGAGTGGACCATTGGTCTTTTTTCCCAGAGGAAGAATATACATCTAATCCACCAATATTTTGATGACCATTAGAACTGAAATACAAAGAGCCATTTTCCCTATCATAGTATGGTGTAACATCATCATTTAAGGTATTGATTGAGGGCCCGACATTTCTTGGAAATGTGAAATCACTTTTAGGTGAATTGATCTCTCTCGTAGTATACCAAAGATCCATACCTCCTGCACCTCCTTCTCGGTCTGAAGAGAAGTAAAGAATCTCTGTATCTCCGTCATATACGATATTAGGATGAGCTGTACTGGATCCTGGCCAATTTATATAATCCCTCATTGCATTTGGCTTTGACCAACCAGATTTGGTTTTCCTGGTTATCCAAATTTTGCATTGAGCTCCTTTATGGATTGGAGTAGTAGGTTGGTCACAGACAGAAAAGTAAAATTGCGACATATCCTTATTAAAGCTTCCACCGGCATAATTACCTGATTTCATAGCACTGAAAACATCTGCTACATCTGACTGGACCCAATTATCATTGATATACACAGTTTTATAAATCTTAGAAGATCCATCTTTATAGGATCCATAATAGAGCACATTTCCACTGGCAGGAATAGGGGCATATTCAGAAGCTGATGAATTTATGTCATCACTCAATTTGCTAACTTTGACTGAGGAAAGAATTGAAGAGATGTTCAATGCCATATTGCAACCGGTGATCTCCTTTTTGATCATTTCCTGGAGTATATAGGCTTTTCCGGTTTCTTCCTGTAAAGAGGCGTTGAATGCGCTGATGGCTTTGTTATACTGTCCGGATTGCTTTAGCGCAAGGCCTAATTTATAATTCAGAAAATCACTTTCATCCGTATGACCATGAGCTAATCGATAAGACGAAATCGCTGTTTCATACATTCTGGCCTTCATATAATTATCTCCGGCCTTAATGATAAGGGTAGATGCCTGACTATTTTCTATCCAGGCTTTTTCATAAGCTCTTGCAGCTTCTACGTATTTACCTTGAGCACTTAACTGTTCAGCGGTTTCAGGATGATTATCATTTGGAATTGACCCAATTAAGAGAAATAAGCTCGATAGAATCCAATTGAATAGCATGTTGCCAGCGAATTTATTCAGTATCGCCCAACACTTTTTCAATTGTAACCGGGTAATACCTATGTTCTAATTTCAATACCTTCTTGGCGATATCCTCGGCACTGTCTTTTTTTGCTAACCGGCATTTACGTTGAAGAATAATATCTCCTTCATCATAATTTTTGTTCACGTAGTGGATTGTCATTCCACTGTACTTCTCACCGGCAGCTTTTACTGCTTCATGGACATGATGCCCATACATGCCTTTACCACCATATTTTGGTAACAGAGCGGGATGAATATTGATAATCTTTTTAGGATAACGAGTGACCAGATATTCTGGTATTAGCATTAGAAATCCAGCCAATACAATGAGATCGATATGTCTCTTCGTCAGTTCCTTTAGGATCTCCTCACTATGGTATAAATATGCTTTATTAATAACGAGGGTCTCAAT
>JAHHJQ010000088.1 GCA_018680005.1 Bacteroidia bacterium
TATATATAGAGAATGATCAACTCATCTTCAAAGGTGCGAGCATCGGCCGTAGCTATTTGCTCCCGATATCCCAAAATGAATATATCAACCTCTCCAACTATAGTACCCGCGCCAAATTTATCGAAGAAAGAGGACTAATTGATCGGGTTGAGATGTACAGTTATGATTCTGATTTGGAAAAGTGGAATACTGAACCGGATACATCGTTTGTCAAAAAGGTGTTTTTGAATTAGGATAGGGGCGAGGAGGACCAAGGCTAGAGGCGGAAGGCTGCAATCAGACCTCAGCTGTCAGATTCTTTAAATAAATGAAAAATTGACAATACAACGATTTTCAGCTCTCGTCCGCGTGTCGCAGTAGCTTTAGCGGACAGCCGTCGGCCAGAGCCTTTGGCGTCGGACGAGGCAAAAGCCTTGACGAAGGCGACTGGCAATTCTGCAATTCTCCCTCGCTCGCCTGAGGTCCGCCTTAGGCGGACACCGCCCGCAACAAACAATTGATAATTATAAATCAATAATTGAATAATTCAGCAATTCTACTGACAAAGCCTTCGGCTTGTCAGCATCTAACAATTCAACAATTAGCAATCTCCTATTTCCCCCCTTCCTTCAATTTCTCCAATGCCTGTTTTGCTCTTCCAAATTCTGGGTTGAGTTGAATCGCTTTCTCGTAGCCTTTCATAGCTGCTTCTTTATTACCAGAACGGTCGTGTACTGCACCAAGCATATAGTGAGACATCGCAGAATCAGGATATCGCTTTAGTCCATATCTGGCCATGTCCAAAGCTTCATCCATCATTTGTCCTCTGACAAGGTTTGTAACTAAACCTGATATGGTTTGCTCTCCAAAGATGTAGGTGTCCTTTCCTGCGTGCTCATTTTCCATTTCTTCGTACATCGCAATTGCTGATGCACTACCATCGCTTTTGATCTTCTGAGTAACCAATCCTCCAATGCTTGGACCACGTCCCATGATCATTAATTTGATGTCCACCTCTTTTAATAAAGCCATTGTACCCAACGAAGGAACGATATTGCCAAATCCTCGCTTGGGAATTCCATATTTCGTTCTATCCAATTGAAAAGTTCCAAGCGCAGCTATACGCGGCTCACCAAAAACAAAAACCACATCCTGTTCATGCTGATACGCAAAGGGTATTGTTATCTCTTCTGTCATACCCATCATAGTGAAGTCTCCAATGATCGCGAAACCAGCTTCTGTCTTCATTGTCTTCTTGGACTCGAACGTGATTGTTGAGAATTCTTCTGTATTAAACCAACCTGCCCCATTAAGATCCTTGTCTCTTCCTGTATTACCTGTGTTGAGACTCGTAGCATCGATTGTGACATTGCAGTATAAACTGCTCCTATCGGACTTATCCTTGTAACCTATCACACCATTAAAATCATTGAATCGACCGTCTATAGAGGATATCCCACCAGCAAATCCTACGGAAAAAGAAACAACCGAGTGCGAACCGTCAATGGGTAATTCCACGTCTTGTGCATGGGTGAAAGGAATAAAAATTACAACTGTAATAAGAGCAATAATAAATGACTTCATGATTGGATAGATTTGATGATGATCGCTAAAATAGCTTAGATATGTGCAAGGAAGTATCTGCTGAGAGACATTTGAAGAACGAACAAAGTGTTGAAGTTGTCCTAAGATGGACTGATTTACGCTTCATTATTTAATTCGGATACCTGTTTTTCTATCCATATTTACTAACTTACCCTATGCCCAACGCAGCACCATCCATGGTCGTAAAGTTCTATGGGACAAGAGGTTCTATACCTGTATGTTCAAAGGACTTTCTTGAATTTGGGGGAAACACCTCCTGTGTTGCTATTGACCTTCCCGACAAGAATGTCCTAAATATCATTGATGCCGGCTCGGGAATCAGAACACTGGGACAGGAATTGATGGCTGAGGGTGCTAAATTTCCGGAAGAAATGACGATTGGATTTACACACTTCCACTGGGATCATATCCAGGGATTTCCATTTTTCCCTCCTGCCTATATGTCCGATCTCAAAATCAATCTACTGATGATGGGGCGCAACTCAGATTTTGACCGACTCAAGAAAATCTTGTTTGATCAAATGGGCGGTGCCTTCTTTCCAATTGCAATGGGAGATATGGGTGCAAATTTCAACTTTATCAGTATGAAACATAAAGTGACCCAGAATAGCACTGGTATGTCCGTGGTAGCACGTGTACATAGTCATCCGGGAGGCGCGCTGAGTTATAGAATCGAGAGAAATGGAAAGGTGTTAGTCATCTCTACAGATATCGAACATGGTGAAACTATTGATCAACGTATCGTAGAATTGGCAAGGGATGCAGATCTTCTAATCCACGAAGCACAATATACTACTGAAGAATTGGTAGGTAAAGAAGGCTGGGGGCACAGCAGTTACAGACAGGCCATTCAGGTAGCGCAAATGGCTAATGTAAAACAACTCATAATGACCCACCATGACCCCAGCCATAACGATTATTTTCTTGCCCGAAAGGAGATCGAATGCCAAAAGGTTTTTCCGAATTCGTTGTTGGCACGAGAGGGGATGGTGATAGAATTGTAGGTCAGTCGTCAGTCAGCAGCGGCAAAATGAAATTCAACAATTCTCCCGCGCTCGTATTTAATTCCACCTGAGTTGGACAGGTACTCAAGGATACCACCCGCATCATTCTAAATCTGATTTTAATTCTTCTTCTTATTCTGACATACATTCTGTTTCATGCCTCAGGCATGGAACCGCTGCGTTCAAGCTTAACCACTAAGCCACAAGTGCACTGAGAAACACTAAGAAGAATCATTAAATTTTCCGGTTAGGTTTGCCTCGAACTACCGAGGGAGAATTTGTCCATTTCTCAGAAAACTGAGGACTGCGGAGCGAATGCTGAGGACTTATTCTTCATATTCATCATCATCTTCTTCTTCATCCAATTTTTCAATAAGATTCAGAATCCATAGAATCACTTTCGGACTTAGATATTTTGAAATACCAGCCTTTCGAGCGCCTGTTTTGAGGATATTAATGTTTTTATATCCCAGGTTTCTTTCTTCGGCTAGTTCGACATATTCTTCCCACTCGTCGTGAGAGATGATGTCAAATTGACCTCTCATGATATCGAGATCGGTAGGGTCATTGATGTCGTATTCTGGCATGTGTATTTTTTATCAATAATCGATCCTGATGTGATGAGCATCAATGTCCTAAGAAAGAGCGAGATAATGATGAATTTTAAGAAAAACTTTGCCATCGCCTACCCCTGATTCGTCTTAGAGGGAATCACATCGCTTTTTTTACCACCAAGCCACAAGGTACACTGAGAAACACAAAGGAGAATCGCAGATAAACCTTATCCAACTTAACTCTTTGTCCGAGATCTTGGCAGTTCCAGTTCGAATCGATTCCGCAATTCAACAGTTCTACAATTCAACAATTCAAACACAAACTACTATCTTCCCACATGTCTTCCTCAGGTGCATCTTCGGATCGAAAACTGGCAGCAATCTTATTCGCTGACATCGTAGGCTACACGGCAATGATGCAGTCTGATGAGGGGCAAGCTATGTCCAGACTCGAGCGATATCAGCAGGTGCTTGAAAGCAATGTGACTTTGTTCAATGGAGAAATCGTCAAGAATTATGGCGATGGAAGTCTCTGCCTTTTCAACAGTGTACTAGACGCAGTAAGATGTGCTTATTCGGTTCAAGAGCAACTCAGAGAAGAACCACAAGTTCCGCTGCGTATCGGACTTCATCTTGGGGATATCATGTTCCGGAAGGATGATATTTATGGAGATGCCATCAATATCGCTTCACGGATAGAGTCGATGGGTGTGCCAGGCGCAGTGCTACTCTCTAACGAAGTCCATGGAAAAGTTAAAAACCAGGCAGATCTCCTATTTCAATCCCTGGGAGAATATCAATTCAAAAATGTCGAAGCAGCAATCGAAGTTTTTGCTCTTGCTAACGGCGGTCTTACGGTTCCAAAAAAGGAAGATATCAAAGGTAAGTTTACCGCCGATACACCCACTTTATTACCTAAGTGGTTCTTTCCTATTGTTTTAATAATAATGACTCTCGCATTACTTGAATACTGGAATATAACCTCATTCAGTTCGTATTTCAGTAATTCTGAACAAGTACAATCCAACAATTCAAAAGCTAGTTCCTTAGCTGTACTTCCTTTCAGGAATCTCAGCCCGGATCAGGAAAATCAATTTTTTTGTGATGGTGTCACGGAAGCCGTGTTAAGTAATTTATCGAAAATATCAGGGCTCAAGGTTATTGCCAGAAGCACTATAGAGCAGTATAAAAACACAACAAAGAATATATCCGTTATTGCCAGGGAGCTTGGTGTCACTAATATAATTGAAGGCAGTGTTCAACGATCAGGAAATAAGGTTCGTATCACTACTCAGTTAGTAGATCCAGATACCAAAGAGCAGATATGGTCCGATGTCTATGATAGTGACCTGGATGATATTTTTGGTATACAGAGCGAGATTGCTGAAAACATTGCCAAAAAATTAATGATTGATCTCACTCCTCAATCTGAAGCCATACTTGCATCATTACCTGTACATAATATTGCTGCATATGATCAATATTTAAAAGGAAAAGAAATCCTGAATAGGTATACCTACAGCCGTGATGAGCAAGATTATCGGCAAGCGGTATTTCATTTTGAAGAAAGCCTAAAACTGGATTCAACTATAGCAGAATCTTTCGTTGGTTTGGGCAATGCTTTCTGGAGGAGGAATTGGCGAGAAACCGTTCTTGAAGAAACTTTCCTGGATACCGCCCGAATGTATTATGAAAAGGCACTTGCCATCAACGATAATTTGCCCGAGGCACATTCACAGCTTGGTCGATATTATCTTTTTCATCTGGATTCAGAACGTTTTTTAGAACATCAACTGAAAGCGATAACTATTGATGAAAATTATGCACCAGCTTATTGGCAATTAGGGGGTTATCACCAGCGAAAGTTCGAGGCGTCTTCTTATATCCAAAGCATTCAATTCTTTAATAAGGCAATCGAATTAGATCCTTTTTCACCCAATACACCTGAATACTACAATCAACTATGTTGGATCTACATCCACCTGAATGCCTTTGAAGAAGCAGAATATTACGGCAAGAAAGCCTCAGAATTTGGTGAGTATTCTATATGGTTTCAGCTCAATCATCTCTATTTGATTCAGGGTAAATATGACCTGGCAGAGCAGGTAATACAGGAATGGAAGACTTCTTCTACCGATACGGACAGAGCCATGGCTGAAATCATTATGAATCGCGATAAAGATTACAAAAAGGCAATAGCTCTATTTGAAAAACATGCCTCTGAAAACCCGAATCAAATTGACTACAGACAAAGATGGGGCTTGGCTTATTACCTCGATGGGCAAAAAGAAAAAGGTGAGGAATTGTTGCTTCAAGCACTTGAACAGTATGAAAAACATTTGGAACTGCGAGGCACCACACATTTATATGATATTGTAGGAATCTATGCTTTCCTGGGACAGACTGATAAGGCTTTCGAAATTCTGGAAGATCCGGAAAGAGTATTCTGGGGAGGATTGGAAACCTATAGCGCTATAGACCCACTATTCCAAAATTTATGGGATAATGAAAAATTTAAAGCAAATATTCAAAACAGATTGAAGGCAAAAAAAGAGATACTGAGACAGGTCAGGGCGGCGACATTGTCGAATTAGATCTATATTATTAATTGGTTAATCGTTAAGTTCTAAAATTCACATCAACTTTCCCACTCGCCTATGATCCTGAAGGATGCCACCCACTCCTTTAGAGAAGGATCAAAATCTTACTTATTTTCACAGCTCATGAATGAAGACCCATTAAAAATAGTAGGCATGAACGCCAATGCTAAACCTGAGATATTTCGATTCGCTGAAATTCTTCGGGAATCAATGACAATTGGTGAAAGAAATATATGGGGATTTCTATACAATAGACCTTTGGGGAAAAAATTTAGAAGGCAACATCCATTTGGCCCCTATATCATGGATTTTTATTGTCATTCTGCAAGATTATCTATTGAAATAGATGGTGCAAATCATAATAAGCTTCATCAAAAAAAATTAGATGCTGTTCGCACACAATATATTAAGTCATTTGGAATCATAGAACTTCGATTTACAGATGACGAGGTGATCGATAATATTGAAGACGTAATTGAACAAATAAAAAATGCTATCGCAGCACGGAATCCTTTAGGATCATAGGCGTGGGATGGCCAATACACACATTATGACCTCACGACGAAACTTTATCCGAGATCTTTCTCTTACCAGCCTCGCTATCCCTTTCGGAGAAAAATTACTTAAAAAAGAATATCATCTAAATAGAATAGATCCATCATTATTTAACTCAGATGAAGACTATTGGAAAGCCATCAGGCTCCAATTTCCACTCAAGGCGGATCAGACGTATTTCAATAATGGCACCATCGGTCCAATGCCAGGATATGTAATGAATGCAGTCATGAATCACATGCAGCATTATGCTGTACACGGGGCTGAGATCGATTACAAAGGCAATGGTCAGGAATTGCTGAATGGGTACTTCCCTTATGTAGAGCTGCGTACTAAAATGGGAGACATCATCAATTGTGACTACAAAGAATTGTCGATTATCCAGAATGCCACTTTCGGGATGAATATCGTCGCCCACGGACTAGATCTGAAAGCGGGTGATGAAATCATTAATACTAATCAGGAACATGGGGGTGGATTTGGTGCCTGGCAATTGCTAGCCAAAAGAAAAGGATGCGTCTATAAGCAGGCGACGATGCCTGTCCCTGCAAATGATCCTGAAGAGATCGTTGAAGCTATTATGCAGGAGGTCACGGACAAAACCAAAGTCATCGCTGTTCCTCATATCATCTCTGTCTATGGTGTGGTGATGCCCTGCAAACGAATCTGCGAAGAGGCCCACAAACGCGGCATTTTTGTTATCCTGGATGGTGCGCAATCCGTCGGTCAGACGATCGTAGATGTCAAAAATATCGGATGCGATGCATTTTACTCGAGCCTGCACAAATGGCTTTTAGCACCTGCAGGAAGCGGAATTCTTTATATCAACAAAGACAAAGTGAAAAATATCTGGACGACAATGGCATCCTATAATTGGGATCATCCCGATGATCCTGGATTTCGATTGATGCAATATGGCACTGGTAATCCAGCCATTACCGCTGGTCAAGAGGCAGCGGTTGATTTTTATAATACCATAGGTGCAGAAAGATGGACCGGTCGCATCAAAGAATTGGGCGATTATTTAAGAGAAGGACTTGAATCTATAGACAAAGTCACTATCCATTCTTC
>JAHHJQ010000111.1 GCA_018680005.1 Bacteroidia bacterium
ATATTGAATGTTGTGGGATCTATATCGACAAAAACCGGAGTCAGTTTGAGTAGTGCTATTACTTCGACGGTAGCGACAAAGGTAAATGGTGTAGTGATCACTTCATCACCTGGCTGCAAATCTAAAGCCATGAGGGCTATCTGAAGCGCATCAGTTCCGTTTCCGCAAGGAATAACATGTTTGCATTCCAGATATTCTGAAAGGTGGCCTGCAAATGACTTAACTGCAGGGCCATTAATAAATGCTGACGAATTAATTACGTCACTTACTGCATTATCAACTTCTGCTTTGATCTTGGCATATTGACCTTTGAGATCGACCATTGGGATGTTAGGCATAGGAATATTTTCTATTTTGTCGCAAATATATGCGAAGCGGACATAGGGCCAAGGTTATCTACTTGTTTTTACCTAGCTCTTGTGCTCGAACCAATGCTGCCATGGCTCCTGATTTTATATCCTTGTGCAAGGTTCCTTCTCTATATGACGCCAGAGCAGCTTCGGTGGTGCCACCTTTACTGGCAACCCGGGCTATCCACTCCTGGCATGAATAGTTAGATTTTTCATATAGATCCACAGCTCCTTTGAAAGTCTGGCTGACCAGTAATTCTGATTCTGATTCTGAAAATCCCATTTCTCTGGCAGCTTCCATCATTGCATGCATAAAAAAGAAAACATACGCCGGGCCGGAGCCTGAAATGGCTGTAGTAGCATCTATGGCCTCTTCGTTATCGAGATAAATGGTTTTCCCTGTTGTATTGATCAGATTTTGCGCCATTACCAATTCAATACGAGTGACATCCGGGGCTGAGGTAAAAGTGGTCATTCCCATTCCTATACGCGCCGGCAAGTTTGGCATTGCCCTGATTACTTTTGTAATGCCAAGACCTTTTTGGATGGTCGCAATCTTAACTCCTGCCATAATGGAGAGAAATACTTGTTGATCGCTTACGTAGGGTTTCAATGTCTCAAACAAGGACAGAGAATCCTGTGGTTTGACCGCTAGAATCACAAGATCAGCCCTGGACAGACAATCTTCGGGGTCTGTATATATCGTACCGATATCTTTTAGCCGAAGGTCGGCTGCCTTTTCTGCTGATTTTTCCAGGATCATCATATCGGTTTCCGAAGTGATATGTGATCGGATAAAGGACTGTGCATAAGTCAGTCCCATGTTGCCACCGCCGATAACTAGAATTTTCATAGTAGTACTAACGCTTCAGTATTATAAGAGTTGCTCTGGGTCTGGTCAGGATATTGTCAATTCAAGAATTACAAATAAGTTGACGAAAGTAAAGAATGAAATTCAGCGAAAAGAGGGTATTTCTAGTTTAATTTGGGGCACCTTGGATTATGTAATTAGTAATTTTTATTTTTCACAAAAGCTTTTAGTCGAATGCGTCTCTCAGTGATCATACCAACCATCAATGAAGCCAAAAGAATTCAACAGTTGGTGAAACATCTTAATAATCATGGTGGCAATGAATTGGAGGAGATCATAGTTGTAGATGCAGGTAGTACAGATATGACGTGTCAATTGGCTCGGGATGCCGGGGCAAAAGTTTTGGAGGTTGAACAAAAAAGCAGGGCCATACAAATGAATATTGCAGCTGCAAAATCGAAAGGCGATGTCTTATATTTTGTCCATGCAGATACGCTTCCACCGGAATCATATGTGACGGATATAGAAGATGCACTGGATTCGGGACATACTGCAGGATCTTACAGATTTAAGTTTGATTCGAAAAGCAAATTACTAGGTATCAATTCATTTTTTACTCGCTTTGATGCACTTGTCTGCCGGGGAGGAGATCAATCCATGTTTATCACAAGAGAGTTGTTCGCTTCCATGGATGGTTTTGATGAAGCTTTTGTCATTATGGAGGATTTTGATTTTATTCGAAGACTCAAAAAGAAAACTGATTTTCACGTCATTCAAAAAGATATCCTGGTGTCGGACAGGAAATATGAAAACAATAGCTACCTGAGGGTACAAATTGCCAATTTTCTGGCATTCTCCATGTTTAAACGAGGTATTACACAACAGAGAATAAAGTCATTCTACGAAAGAATCCTTGATCTCAGCTATGATTAGATCTGCTGTCATATCTGATGATTTATTGTATCGGTACATGCTTACGAGGTGCTGGCAGCCAGAGGGTCGTTCTGTCATGTTTATTGGTTTGAATCCATCCACTGCTGACGACAGACAGGATGATCCGACGATACACAAGTGTATCAAGTTCGCTAAGAGATGGGGCTATGGATCCTTAGTAGTAACTAATCTTTTTGCATATCGCGCCACGGATCCAAAAGATTTATTAAATACTACAGATCCTATCGGTACAGAAAATGATGCTTACATCCTAAAAAAGGCAAGGCAAGTTGATCAAATTGTTTGCGCGTGGGGGAATATGGGGACTTTGTACAACAGAGCTCAAGAGGTGATGTCTTTCATACCTACTTCTTCGGCTATTAGAATTAATCGTACGGGACAACCTAGTCATCCGTTGTATTTACCTGATACAAGCGAACTTGTGGCCTATGAAAACTGAGACAAGGAAAATGGACGGAGATGTCATACCTAATTATCGAATTGCAGTAGATGAATGGATTTACCTGGGAGGATATCACACCAACGATGAAGATAATCTGGTCAGCTACCTAAATGACCTCACCATTTATCAGAATACACTTAACATACCCTATCCTTATGGTTATGATGATGCGGCGTGTTGGTTGACGAATATTGTAGAACTATCGGAACAATTGGGTTTTCAGCCCAACTGGACCATACGACATCATGATGATGGCCTCATTGGAGGTGTAGGATTGGTGATAGATGAAGATGGATTACGTGCTAATCAGGAGATAGGATACTGGTTAGCGCATCCGTATAGGAGACAGGGTATTATGACAAGTGTTTTAAAGGTTTTTTCGCATTTCTGTATCAATCACTTTGAGGGTGTTGAAGCGATATGTGCACATGTTTTTACCTTCAACGAGCCATCACAGGCCGTTTTGCTTAAAGCTGGTTTTAAAAGAGAAGAATTGGTAAAAGCATTCTATAAAAAGAATGATAAAACTTTAGATGCTGATCGGTTCATATTGAAAAAAACATGATATATTGACATCAAATATTGAAAAGACCATAACCATGACTGTTAGTCTCTCGTTATAGCTTTATACGCTCCCATATAACCATTAGTGAGAAACCTATTACATCAATTTTACCTTTTTATCCTGTTGGCTTGCTCAGTTGGGTGCCACAGTGCGACTGATTTACTTTCAGAAAAGCAACCTATTCCATATTTATCTCAAGCAGATTCTGAGATTATCGAAATAGTCGATAATGCTGATCCTTTTGAGGAGATCGGCCAACGAATCATATGGAAAGTCGATAAGAAAGATGGTATTCCGGTGAAAACAATAGTGCTCAAGGGGCAGCAAAACCTATTTGGCGGACTTATCCTCAATGGTTATACGATCGAAGAATACAATCATATCCGATCTCAGTTGGATTCGGTTGTCATACATCCTTTGATATATGGAACGGAAGAACCAATAATTTTAAATAACCAGTTTTCGGAAAATGGTGATCATATACCAACGATCATGTTGGCTGCTCTTTGTGATGAAGAATACAGTTTTGAATTGGAAGACTTCCTTTATGATCAAATGGGTGTACTGGGATTCAATTTGGCCAGCAATTTACACGTGAATCCCTATACAACCGGTCAAAACAACTGGCATGACTACTTTGATCATAGAGAGGACGGAACTCTTTTGTATCAAAAAAGGGTTTCAGAACTCAATAAAAGAAAAACACTGACTGCTTACAACTCTTTTGCTCAGGGTATACATTTACCAACGGATACAATTGCTGGTTTTCAAGTGGGACATGACGAACTCATTAGCCTCATCCAAAATGGTCTTTCAGCAATAATTCTCGATATAGATTTAGTAGAAAAGGAAGGCGACAAAATTCAAACATTTTTTCGAGAAGTACTGCAATTCAATGGTCTGCTGATCTCGAACCTGAATAACCCTGAAGCAGTGAACCAAGCTGTGGATGCGGGTATTGATATGTACATTTTTCACGGGGCTGACCTTGATCAATTTTATGACCGTTTTGAATCGGAATTTGCAAACAGGCTTCTATTGAGGGATGAAGTTTATGAAGGGCATCGGAAATTGCTGTTGGCCAAATATTGGATGAATTCTAATCGCCCTGCTAATCTTACGGATTATGATTCCTGGATGGAGATTCCTGGAGAGGAACGTATTGAGGAAAATTCCACAACACTTGTAAATAACTATAAGAACCTCCTCCCGCTGACACATACTTACAAGCGAGATATTCGGCTACTTAGTTATGGTCCAGGTACATTGGATAGCATGGAGACGATCATGAGGTTGTTTGCTGATCACAAACGCAATTTCTATAATACAAGTTTTCAAGATATACTCCCTACGTTTGAATTATCCCGATATAGATTTGCGACGACCATTGTGACGCTTGATAGTCTTGAAATATCACCTCAGGAGGATAGCGTTTTCATTGGTTTTATCAACGACATGAGCCTGACAAGAAAAGTCGCGTTGATCAATTTTGGAAACCCTGAAAACCTGATTCCATTTGATACCGCAGTAACGAAAATTCAGATATATAAACGATCGGGCCGGACAGAAGCTCTTGCAGCACATCTGTTGTATGGTGGTGCTGTTGCTCAGGGTAAATTACCGGTTACCTTAAGTGATCGTTTGATTAAAGGAATGTATGCTGATGTCCCCAAAACGCGGTGGAAATACGAAAATGGTAGTCATATTGGAATCGATCAATCAGAATTGAACAAGATTGAACGAGTTGCAAAAGAAGGGATCAGACGTAAAGCATTTCCCGGATGTCAGGTGTTTGCTGTAAAGGATGGCCATGTCATCTATAATAAAGCCTTTGGTAAACAATCCTATCGGGATAAAAAACGCCTTAAAGAAAGTGATATCTATGACATCGCGTCCGTCACAAAGGTAGCATCCACCACGCTTTCTGTTATGCGGCTTTTAGAGAAAGGATGGCTAAATCTAGATGATCCTTTATCCAAGCATTTATCCCTTCACGACACATTGGATATTAGTCGTATCCGCATTAAGGATTTACTTACACATAGATCCGGAATACAGGCCAATATGCCAACCCGGTTTATTATCAAACATAAGGACTCTGGTTCTCCGGATTGCGGGCATTATAAATGCGACACAAAGACTGAAAATTATACCTTACCGGTAGCGGATAAGATCTATTATTCGCAGGCTACGAAAGACAGTCTTTGGTCCCACGCGTCTGCCCTTTCCACGGAAAAAGGCAAGTATGTATATAGTGATGTCAATTTCTACTTACTGCAGAAGGTTATTGAAAAATTGACCAAGAAACACCTGGATACCTATGTGCACAGAGAGTTTTATAGACCTCTAGGTTTGCGGACTTGCACATACCTACCCCTTAGAAGATTCAAGAAAGAAAGAATCGTACCGACCGAGCAAGACAAAAAGTGGCGGTCACAGATGCTCAAAGGATATGTACATGATCCAACGGCTGCATTACTCGGAGGGATTTCCGGAAATGCCGGACTTTTTTCAAATGCACATGATATGGCTGTTATAGGCCAGATGCTCTTAAATAATGGACAGTATGGAGGCAGACGGTATTTTAAGAAGGAAACAGTGGAGCTGTTTACCAAACCGAAATTCTCCAAGAATCGTGGTTTAGGATTTGACTCTAATCGCAATGGCACTGCCAAAGTAGGAAAGAAAGCCTCCAGATCTACATATGGGCATTTGGGATTCACAGGCACCTGTCTGTGGATTGATCCCGAGGAAAAATTAGTCTATGTGTTTTTATCTAATCGAATCCACCCGAATCAAAAGAACTATAAAATTTCAAAATATCGATATCGTCAGCGGATCCACGACTTGATCTATTCTGCAATTGACAAAGGAAAAGAAAGGGTAGAGCACAATTTGGAAATCCGGGCTGCTAAGGCCTCCTTTGTTCCAACTGATCAATGAGATTCGGGAAGTCTGTAATGATTCCATCCACACCCATTGCAATCAGGCTAATCATCTCCTCAGCTGTATTTACTGTCCAGGGAATCACCAGCATATCCTGTCCATGGATTTCTTGTACGATTTCCTTATCGAGTAGCTTAAAATAAGGGCTATAGATGTCAGGTTTGAAACTCAGCTTTTCAAGATTCCCGGAAAGTGAATCCTGACTTTCCACGAGGTATGCTGTCTTGTGTGGTGACTTTTGACGATGTAATTCTTCAAGCACATTCGTATCAAAAGATTGTATCGTAACGCGACCAGCAATATTTACTTTATTCAAATCGGCCAAAACACGTTCAACAAAGAATTCTGGTCTGGGGAAAAGGGTATCATATCCTTGGGGCATGCTTTTAATCTCGATGTTGTAATTCGGTTTTGTGCGTCCCCTGTCTTCACAATAAGTTTCCACAGTACCGATCATGTCCAGGAGCCTTGGTTTGTGCGTACTAATACCTAACTGATCCGGAAACCTTGGGTTGCCACGAGAACCACAATCAAATTGGTTGACCTGATCATAGGTCATGTGATAGATCTGCAATTTCATTTCGTTCTCCTTAGTTACTGGCGTTCCGTCAGGAAGATTGCAAATATGATATGAAAACCAGGGTTCATGGGAAATCACCAGTTGGGTGTCACCGGACATCACGATATCCAGTTCAAGTGTTTTTATTGGGAATTCTAAAGCTTTCAAGAATCCTGGGATGCTATTTTCTGGAAGAATTCCTCTGCATCCTCGATGCCCTTGCCAATCAAATGATTCCGGTGTTTTGGCCATAGGTTTTTCATTTTGATTTTTACATCCAAGAGAGACGCATGACAAAATAATGATCACAGCGATGAAGTGCTTCATTGAGCGGGTTATTTTGATAAGGAAGTCGGTTCAAGATTACAACTTTATAAGGACTTGTCTATATTTATTCATCATGGATCAACAACCTAATAATCCACTCCACGGCATTACCTTAAAAAAAATCCTGCAGGTTCTTGTGAACTGTTATGGGTGGCAACGTTTGGGTGAGCTTATACCTGTCAATTGTTTTAATAATCAACCTTCGATCAATTCTAGTCTGAAATTTTTGCGGAAAACCCCTTGGGCCAGAAAAAAAGTAGAAGAACTATATATCAGTTCGTTGAACTCAGGCAAGTTGAACAGCTAGAACATTATTTAATAATCTCCGATTAAAATCATTGTAGATATTGACTGGTATCACCTCCCAGATCCATGTTCTACTATAGCTTCACCACTGCCCAAAACCTCTGACCATGGAATCTTTTGGATGGATTTGGCTAGTCATCATCTTTTTGTCCTTGTTGCCTACGCTTCAACAAAGGTTGCGTTATGTCATGAGGGTAAGGCTTATTCAAGCCATAGAAAAGGAGCAAAAATCGCGTGTGATCACAATTGTACATCGACAGGAAGCCTTTAGTTTCTTAGGCATTCCATTTATGAAATTTCTCAACCTGGAAGACTCTGAAGAAGTATTGCGAGCTTTGGAATTAACCGATTCTGGTAAACAGATAGATCTGATCCTGCATACACCGGGTGGATTAGTGATCGCTGCATTACAAATTGCTCGGGCGATGCAAAACAGGAAGGGAAAGGTACGGGTAATCGTTCCGCACTATGCCATGAGTGGTGGTACGCTGCTCGCGCTTGCTGCCGACGAGATCATCATGAGTCCTAATGCCGTTCTGGGTCCAGTAGATCCCCAAATAGATAAGTATCCTGCCCCATCTATTTTGCGGATACTCGATTTGAAGGATAAGAACGAGATCGATGATGAGACCATTATCAAAGCTGATATGGCTAAAAAAGCCATCCAACAGCTCCGGGATGCGCTCCAGGAGATCCTGAGCCATAATTATGATCCTGAGTTCTCTAAAGCACTGGCTGACAAACTAACGAGTGGAAAGTGGACCCATGATTTTCCGATAACGGTAGCGTTTGCCACGGAACTTGGCCTCAATGTCAATACCGAAGTGCCCAAAGGTGTGTTTGAATTGATGCGATTGTACAAACAACCAATCCGGAGACAAAGGACGGTGGATTATGCGCCTAATTAATTTCGAATCTATCGAAACTAAGGTTTCAAAATCTGTGTTATCGATACATGCGCCTATTTCTGCTTACAATCCTCTTTCTGGCAATTCATTTTTCTGCCCAAGCCCAAGCACCTACCTGCTTTGGATGTTCTGGATCTCAGATGGTCTACGAGGTACAGAGCGGTGAATTTCACTATTCCTTCCTCGTTTCAGTAACGGAGAAAAGTAAGGAACGGATTTCATTTGATTGGCTGATGACCATCCAGGATGACAATCAGGGGAGTCTGACTATGACCAACGAAGCCCTGGAATCTGCAGATCAACTCTTTAGCTTTTATGAAAAAGGAAGTGGAAAAACGATCAATGATGCTACTGCGCTGTGGCTTAGCCGTAAGACATTCAAGGCACTCAAGGCTGGAGAATTGGTAAAGCTCAATCCCGGAGATGCCGATGTGGTATTTAAAAGAGACGAAGAATATATGGGCAACCAAAGAATCAAAGCATTGAAGAAGAAATACAACATGGATCCCAATATCAAAACATTATTGGCACAAGGGAAAGGTGGCAAGTATATTATCGTCTTGGATGATGCAACCAATCCATTGATCCTGGAAATGGATGTAGGATTTAAGTTAATTCTTGAAGGACTGTTCTAAAACAATATATTGCTATATCTCTAAGAAATAGATCGATGTTTCTTCCTGGAATGACCCAAAGTCAATTTTGGCCTGGTCGATCTTTTTAAATCCATGTTTTTCATAGAATAATCGATATGGGTTTCTTTTGAATACCTTGATGATAATGGTTTTGGCTTTAGATTACTCAATCATGCACTCAAGCAATGCTGTCCCAATTCCCTGACCCAGATGATGCGAGTTCGTATAAATGGTATAAATCTCAATATCGGCAATCCTTGAATTGGATCGTGGGGTTCCATAAGAAGCTAATCCCAGACATTGTTCATTTTCGATCATTACGAGGTAATCTGTATTTCCTGTCATATATCGCCGATGTCGCTGTTTTTGCTTTTCGATATCAAGGTTGGCGAGGAAATCCTTAGGTAGAAAAGACGGATAGCATCTTTGCCATGAGTGCACATGGAGCTTTGCGATGGCCGGGATATCTGAAAGCCTTCCTTTTCTGGTGGGCATGGGCGTTACCAGATTTTATGATGAGTCTAGGAATGCTCAACTTACATAAACATTTCAAACCAGAGATGTACTTTTTTTATTCTGACTGTGCCCCAAAGACTGCCCGACTTCCTTATTTTCGGCCCTCTAAGCATTTTTCAAAATGAAACAAATACTTCTGAGCTTAAGTATAATCGCTATGATCACTTCCTGTCGGCAACAACCCATCGATGTAGATACCAATTATGACGAATATCCTAAGACTGATGCTTCATTATGGTTGGACTATGCTCCGGAGCGAACCGTTTTCAAGCTATGGTCGCCGGTTGCCAAAGCGGTAAAGCTCAGACTATACGAAAACGGTCATGATGAAGCGGCAATTGAGATCCATGATATGCAAGTCGGAGAGGATTATGTGTGGACATTAGAAGTTGCAGGTGATTTGAATGGGCGCTATTACACCTATCAGGTTTTAACTACTGACGGTCCGCTTTTAGAAACACCAGGAATATATG
>JAHHJQ010000120.1 GCA_018680005.1 Bacteroidia bacterium
GTCTAAAGCTGCGTTAGTGGAAATTGAAATAATATCGCGAATGCTAAAGTGCACGTGGTAAATGTTAATTTTATACTCGAAGTATATTTTTGTGAAACGGACTGTTCCTCCTGAAATTCTATAAAAGTTGCTTTCATTCACTCAATCATACCAACTTTCAGTGTTAGGGATTAGACTAAACAATTGACCTCTATAGCGATTAAATTTCATTTATCTTCGTCATTTTTCCCATTGTATATTGAAACCCGATCGTTACCAAAACTTACTGGATGCTATTGAAGCGGAACGCGCTTCGGAGGAAGCCTATTACAATCATGTAGGGCAGCAAAGCACACTCAACCAAAAAGTTGGTGCTGGTATTATCTGGCCGAATGTGAAAGTGGTCCGAAAGTCATTTGCACTCGGTGAACTTCTTGAAGTGGAAGTGGAACGCACTAAATATCTAGATCTCCCACACAAATTCAAAAGCGGAGTCAGCGCAATTATATATTCCGACCTGGAAGATGGAGATCTTTTTAAAGGAGTCATTTCAAAAATCAGGAAAACAAAACTTCATATCATAATCACAGCCGGACGAAAGGAAGAACTATTCGAAAGAGGAGCCATTCATGTCGAGTTGATCTATGATCCCAGACCGTACATGGTCATGAGAGATACCATGAATAATGTAATTCAATCGAAAGATCCGTTTATCACACATTTGCGCGCTTTACTCGATGATCCAGAATCTTTGAATGAAGCTTTGATAACGCCCGGGCTTTTGAAAGATAATCTTCCACTCAATGATATTCAAAAGAAGGCTGTCTCTTCCTGTCTGGAAATTCAGAACGTTGGAATTATCCATGGACCACCAGGAACTGGAAAAACAACGACACTAGTTCAACTCATTCGAATGTTAATCCGGAATGAAAAACAAATTCTTGTCTGTGCTCCAAGTAATAATGCAACCGATTTAATAGCAGAAATCTGCGATCAACATGGTTTGACAACCCTTCGGGTAGGCAATGTTACCAGAATAGGTGATGAAATAGGACATCTTACCCTGGATGAACGCAGTCGCAATCATCCAGAATGGAAACGTATCAAAAAAGTCAAAATAGAAGCAGAAAATGCCAGAAATGAAGCGCGAAAATATAAGCGCAGTTTTGGCCAGGAAGAACGAAGGCATCGAAATGAAATGCATCGTGAAGCTAAAGAACTTAGAAAATGGGCACGTGAATTAGAGGACAGATTGGTAGAGGAAATAATACGTGAAAGCCAAGTCATTTGTACTACATTGATTGGTGCTGCATCGGATCGATTGAAAGGATTAACATTCCAGACTGTCATTATTGATGAAGCATCACAAGCATTGGAACCTGAATGCTGGACAGCAATTCTCAAAGCGAAAAGAGTAATTTTCGCGGGTGATCATCTACAGCTACCGCCTACGGTAAAAAGCCAAACAGCCAAAGAACTTGGCTTCGAGAAAACCATGTTGGACATTTTAGCAGATTCCATTCCGAATACATTCTTGCTCACGGAACAATATCGGATGCACGCTGATATTGTCGCCTTTCCTAATATTTCATTCTACAAGAACCAATTAATCTCAAACGCTAAAAATGAATCCTGGACCATTAAAGATGATCTACACCCCCTTACCCTGATCGATACATCTGGATGCGGACATATCGAAATATTTAATCCTGAGCACAAATCTTACAGAAATCCGGGCGAATACGATTTGATCCAATTACATATTAGCCGTTCCGAAGAAAGATATCTTGGAAACACCATCGGCATCATTAGTCCGTATGCGGAACAAGTTCGTTTTATCCGATCATCAATTTCCGAATCTCGAGCTTTTAAATCACTTGACCTTGAAGTGAATAGTATTGATGGTTTTCAAGGACAAGAGAAGGATATTATTTACATTTCGCTGGTTAGGTCAAATGACGCCGGTAAGATTGGGTTTCTTTCAGACACCCGACGGTTGAATGTTGCGCTCACCCGTGCAAAGAAAAAATTAGTCATCGTCGGAGACATCTCGACGATTGCTTCTAATCCAATTTTCGAAGCGCTGGCACAACACATAGACCGATTTGGGTTTTATGATAGTGGTTGGAGCTATATGGAATATTAGTTGAGTCTTAGAGAACCTTATATATGGATTCAAAATCAAGAATGTCATTCATCAAGCAAATAAACTATCCTAATATTCCCAAAGCCTGGGCTATATTTTTTGTTACCATACTAGGGCAACTAATAGCGTCACCTATCCTACTTCTAACAGGAAGGGATAGTGAACTGGGTATTTTTGTTTCCTACACACTTGGTATGTTGATAGGTCTCGGTTTTGCGCTCTATCAAAAATCAAATTGGCCTTGTCAGACGCAATTGCGAGTGTCATTGATCGAAAAGCGCCCATTCAATCCCTTAATATTAATTGTTTCGATACTGGCTATCCCCTGTATTCATCTAATCAGTGGCCCGATAACCCAATTCATCCCCATACCCGATTCATTCCTGGATGAACTGAATCGAATGGTTGGTGATTTTGGTATATTTTCTTTTCTGACTATTGTAATTGCAGCTCCGATTTTAGAGGAGCTCATTTTTCGAGGAATCATTCTGGATGGGTTTCTAAAAAACTATAGTCCAACCAAGGCTATTATTTATTCTTCTCTGATGTTCGGCTTAATTCATATGAATCCATGGCAATTCATCAATGCTACTTTGATAGGTGTATTTCTGGCTTGGCTCTATTATCGGACAAGATCTATCTGGCCTTGTATCTTTCTCCATATGGCTAACAATGGTCTAATATTCTTTGCTGCAAAATTTGTTGGAGTAGAGGCTCAGGAAATAGAGGAACCTTCGATAATCATGCTTTTTGTGAGTGTAATATTTGGAATTGGCATGCTATTTCTGCTGATACAACTTATTGAGCGTGTTATTGATTCTGCGACACCAAATTGGCAGGATGAGACTCTTGAAGAAGAGGAATGAATTCTACGCTACAAGGATTTCTTCCTCTTTTATAGCATTGATATTGATTGGTTTTTCTACAAATGTTTCAATCGATTTTTGCAGGCTAACCAATTCCTGACGATTTGCGCCTCCTCCATCCTCGAAATGCTCGAATTCGAAGAAGTGTTCATCTCCGGGTTCGAAGATGTCGTTGAAATCAGCGAACTCGTCATGCATACCAACATTGATTATGGAATCATAAAAAATAGGTTGGGAAAACTACCCGTAATGAAAGACTTTGTTACACAAATCTTTTAACATTTGGACTGCACAGGATTGGTATACACCAATTACCTTCGCGGCATGGAATTGAAGTGGAAACTGGCACAAGCTGCCGAAATCCGATGGTGGGATAAATACCTGAAATCCAGAGACAAGGAGGAGTATTTTCAGTGGAAGAGCGCTTACTGGAGGAACTTTCTGGATGAGCTAGAATACGATATGAATAGTTCTGAGAAGGTCATTCTCGATGCCGGATGTGGACCGGCAGGGATATTCTCTGTATTACAGGATCATAAAGTGCATGCAGTTGACCCGTTACTAGACGAGTATGAATCTAAACTAAATCAATTTCAGGTCTCAGATTTTCCACATGTACATTTTCACACTACATCGCTGGAGCAGTTCAAATCTACCACTCAGTTTGACCTGGCGTTTTGTCTGAATTGTATCAATCATGTAAAGAGTATTCCTGCCAGCCTGAGAAGCATATACAACGCACTCAGACCGGGCGGAGAATTGGTACTCACAACGGATGCTCACAACCATGAGTTTTTGAAATTCATCTTTCAAATATTACCTGGGGATATCCTTCATCCTCACCAATATAACATCAAAGAATATCGGAAATTTATTGTAAACGCCGGATTTCAAGTCAGAAGAACGCGCAAGATAAAATCTGATAATATATTTAGTTATTGGTTAATTCAGGTTTACAAACCAATGTAGGACATGGAAAGAAAGAACATCTCAAGCGGTGCTCCCTGGGAACCAAAAATTGGCTATTCCAGAGCTGTAAGGGTTGGAAATACCATAGAAGTCTCCGGTACAGTTTCGATCAAAGATGGCAAAACATTAGGTGTCGGTGATCCTTACCTACAGACAAAGAGAATCCTGGAAATTATAGAGGCCGCTATTAAGGAAGCTGGCGGAACGCTGAAAGATGTCATCCGAACAAGGATGTATGTGATCAATATCAATGATTGGTCTGAAGTAGGTAGGGCCCACGGCGAGTTTTTTGGCGAAATACTTCCCGCGACCAGTATGGTTCAGATTACCGGATTGATCGATCCTGAACACCTAGTCGAAATTGAAGCGACTGCAATATTATCATAGCCATCATATTATATTGAGCTATGCTTTCTCCCCTCTTCACAGATGTTTATTACTTTTGCATGCTGAATTATTATAAAGGAATAGAGCTAAAGAGCGCACTATTCCTATAAAACACCATATATGGATCTATTCGAAAAACTTGAAAAGAACATGGGCCCACTGGGGATGTACTCAGAACAGGCAGAGGGCTATTATATTTTTCCACATATCATCGGTAAGCTCGCAAGTAGAATGAAGTTTAACGGCAAAGAGGTAGTCATGTGGAGTATCAATAACTACTTGGGCTTAGGACATCGACCAGACGTCATCAAAGTAGACGCTGATGCCACTGCCGAATATGGCTTATGCTACCCAATGGGCTCTCGGATGATGTCCGGGAATTCCAAACAACATGAAGAGCTCGAGGAGGAGCTTGCAGAATTCGTTGGCAAAGAGTCCGCTGTACTGGTCAACTTTGGATATCAAGGCATCATGTCGGCCATTGATTGTTTGCTGGATAGAAAAGATGTTGTCGTATATGATGCAGAGAGTCATGCATGTATCGTGGACGGTGTAAGAATGCACCTTGGTAAAAGATTCGCTTTCACCCATAATGATTTGGAGAGCCTGGAAAACAACCTGGCCCGAGCAACGAAAATCGTTGAAAAGACAGGTGGAGCCATCCTAGTCATCTCCGAAGGTGTCTTTGGAATGAGAGGAGACCAGGGTAAACTTAAGGAAATCGTTGATCTGAAACAGAAATATCAGTTCAGGCTGATGGTTGACGATGCCCATGGTTTTGGTGTACTAGGAGCTACTGGTGCCGGAGCAGGTGAAGAACAAGGGGTTCAGGATGACATCGATATATACTTTGCCACCTTTGCGAAATCCATGGCGTCTATTGGTGCCTTCCTTGCTGGCAACAAAAATGTGGTCAAGTATATGAAATACAACATGCGGTCACAGACTTTTGCCAAATCACTGCCGATGCCTTTTGTGATCGGAGCAAAGTACAGACTCAAGCTTTTAAAAGAGAATCCTGAGTTGAAAGCCAATCTTTGGAAGAATGTGAACATGCTACAAAACGGTCTAAAGGAAGCAGGTTTCAATATAGGTGACACCAATAGCTGTGTAACGCCTGTATACCTAAAGGGAACTGTCGCAGATGCTACACAATTGACCTATGACCTTCGGGAAAATCATGGTGTATTTTGCTCGATAGTAATCTATCCAGTGATCCCCAAAGGCATGATCATATTGAGATTAATTCCTACAGCATACCATACAAAAGAAGATATAGATCAGACCATAACAGCATTTTTGGCTATCAAAGAGAAGCTGGAGAGCAATGCCTATAGCAGCGAATTTATGGTAGCTGGCTAAATAGATACGTTTCCAGTACATATCTACAAAACGAGGAAAACCAAATTAAGGTAGCAGAAGAAATTTCTGTTACCTTTTTTGATATCAGGATGAATACCATTTGAGCCAAGCGCTATGGCTGGTGGCACCTTTGATTCTTTCGTACTTTTGCGCCCTCTTAACTTCAAGAATGTCAACCTACGCAGTCAAAGAAATATATCACACTATCCAGGGAGAAGGGCACCACACCGGGAAGGCTGCAGTATTCTGCCGTTTTTCGGGATGCAATCTTTGGTCAGGCAGAGAAGAAGACAGGTATAAAGCGATCTGTCAGTTCTGTGATACGGATTTCTGGGGTATTGACGGACTTCATGGAGGCAAATACAAGTCATCCGAATTGGCCCAAACCATTAATGAATTATGGCCAGCTGGTAAAGCGAATAAATTTGTCGTATTTACGGGTGGAGAACCATTATTACAATTGGATAAGCCACTCATCGATGCGGTCCACGAGCTTGGTTTTGCAATAGCCATCGAAACTAATGGAACAATCGAAGTTCCGGAAGATATAGATTGGGTCTGTGTCAGCCCCAAGGCCAATACAGAATTAATAGTAAATGCAGGTGACGAACTCAAACTTGTCTATCCACAAAAAGAAGCTGAACCGGAGCGATTTGAGCATCTGGATTTCGATCATTTCTATCTGCAACCAATGGATAGCCCGGACATTGAAAGCAATACCACGGCTGTGATCAACTACTGCAAAACACATCCCAAGTGGAAAGTCAGCCTACAAACGCACAAGATCATGGGCATACTCTAACCGAGCATTCACACTAGAGGGCCTCACCTATTTTCTTCACGATAGGATTATAAGCTTTGGAAGCGACAACTACTTTGTCTCCGATGACAAGCGATGATCCTTCGGATTCATCCACAACTACTTTGACTAAATCTTTTCCAATAAGAATCGTAAGTATAAAGAGGAAATCCTGTTGAACTATATTGACCACTTGGCCAGTGAATTGAAATTTCCCACCTACCTGAATATTGGCAAAGATCTCGGCTGGATTACCTTTCTTAATGACCTTTCCTTCTTCTAACTGTATTACTTGATCCGTCATGCGCACAATTTCCGAGATATCATGGCTGATCATAATAGTCGTCAAGTGAAATTCTTTGTGCACCTTGAGAATATATTCCTGGAGCTTTTGCCTCATTTCTATATCCAAAGCGGACAATGGTTCATCCAGGAGTAAAATTTGGGGTTTTTGAACAAGCGCCCTGGCTAATGCAACACGCTGTTGCTGGCCTCCGGAAAGCGTTGCTGGTCTGCGATCCTGTAATCCTTCCAATTCCACAAGTTCCAGCAGATCATCAATAATCGTAATGTCTGCATCCCTCATAAGCGCAAACTCGAGATTCTCACGAACGGTCATATTTGGAAAGAGGGCATAATCCTGAAAGACTAAGCCTATCGATCTTTTTTGTGGAGATAAATTAATATCAGCAGTGGTATCCACCCAGGCCTTATCATCAACAATTATTTTTCCTTCATCAGGAGACATCAGTCCCGCAAGAATTCTAAAGGTCGAGGTCTTGCCCGCACCAGACTTACCATAGATCGTAACAAAGTCTCCTTTCTTAATATGAAGATCCAGGTCCAGAGACATAGAACCGATTGATGACGTCAATTGCTTGTGAATATCTATGTGTATCATCTCCAATATCTTTTTAGATACCCCCCGTTAATAAGATACACCAGGAGTAATATGATAAAGGTTACCACAAAGAGTACTAGCGAATATGCATTTGCAGAACTATAGTTGAGTGCTTCAACTTCGTCATAGATGGCTATCGACGCCACCCTGGTCTCATCCGGGATACTACCACCAATCATAAGGACAACACCAAATTCACCTATGGTATGTGCAAATGCCAGAACGATACCTGTCAGCAATGAAGGTTTAATGTTAGGTAATAGTACTTTGAACAGTGTGTTCATTTTAGATTTTCCCAGGACATAAGATGCTTCCATTAGGGATCCCGGCAGGTTGGTCAATCCGGATTGTATGGGATGCACCATAAAGGGCAGACTATAGATAAGAGAAGCGAATACCAATCCTTCAAAAGAAAAGACCAATTGTAGCCCAAGCCATTCATTTAGCCATTGACCAAGCCCTCCGGAAGGACTGAATGCTATGAGTAAATAGAAACCCAATACCGTCGGTGGTAATACAAGCGGCATGCTTACTAGCGTTTCTATGACAGGTTTAATCCGGCTCCTGGAGTAGGCCAGCCAATAAGCCAATGGAATGGATATCACGAACAATAGCAGGGTCGTGATGATCGCCAAGCGAAAAGTCAATATTATAGGGCCCCAGTCCATCATTCCGACAACATCATTTCATTCGTTTTGACTAGAGCCAGCACTTCTTTTCCCTTCTCCAAACCTAATTCTTCCACAGCATTTACAGTTATAATAGAATTTATTTGGCCTACATCGGTTGCTATACTCAGTTTACATTGTAAGGCACCTTTCTTGATTTTGGAAATCTTGCCTTTGAACTGATTCCGAAGGCTGATTTTACCCTGCTGCCCGATTCCTATGATCACCTCGGTTTCCTTAAATATCAATTTGACAGGATGATTCATTCTAAGATAGGAAGCTGTTTCAGGTGTATCCGTCACTATTGCAGAAAGCAGATAATCCTCAACCTTTACTCTGACGAGCGTAAGCGGACCATATGTATTCATCTTAGCAATCCTGCCTTCCAAAACATTCATGGAGGCAAATTACTCCATATTCAACTTATACCCATAGTCCATCAAAATCTTTCTTCCTTCTTC
>JAHHJQ010000130.1 GCA_018680005.1 Bacteroidia bacterium
ACGAACATAACCTCCTTCTTGCCAGTGACTGGATTAACTGAACATGCTTCCAGGATAAGAAAGAAGGCAATCAGAAATGTAGCAACAAGCGGTTGAGTGTAAACTTTCATGAATATATGATTGGTTGTTAGATGAATCTGTTCATTAGACATTCGTAATATAAGACGAAATTATGGGTCATAAGTAATGAAAAATGAGGCACTATTTGGAAAGAATTAACCCTCACAATATATTTTTATTCATCCTTTCCTTTTCACAATGATTACACCACAAAAATCGGATATTGTTCTCACCCATCACAGTCCAGTATGCTTACTCCAATTTGATGATAGCTCTGATATCTCCTGTGTACTTTAATCGGCTGCGACATACCTTTAGTTGTAATAAATACTACCCCTTATTGCCAATATATAACGGCTATTAGCCTTCATACTATTGCGGCATTTCTATTTTGGTTCTTTAGCAAAAGACTTGAATAATTCAGTTCAATAGGTCTAACTTTAGAAGCCTTTCTTTAAAACCATCAATTTGTGCAGCTTTTCAAGAGATTTCTAAAATACTCTTACAGATATGACGGATAGCAAGCTTATCAAGATATATGATACTACGCTTCGTGATGGTACGCAAGGGGAAGGTATATCCTTTAGTTCTTCAGATAAAATTCTAATTGCACATCTTATGGATGATTTCGGTATTGACTATATCGAAGGGGGATGGCCGGGTTCCAATCCTCGCGACATGGAATTCTTTGATCTTGTCAAAAAAGAAATCTTTCATCATGCCAAAATAGTTGCCTTTGGTTCAACCAGAAGAGCAAATATTCCGGTGTCTGAAGATGTACAAATAGCTAAGCTGCTGGAAGCCGAGACTCCTGTCATTACCATATTTGGAAAGACTTGGCTGCTTCATGTAACAGAGGTTCTCAAAACCACAGCGCAGGAAAATCTGGATATGATATTTGATTCTATCAAACATCTTAAAGACGCAGGTAAAGAGGTGATTTATGATGCCGAGCATTTCTTTGATGGTTATAAAGATCATCCTACTTATGCATTATCTACTTTGGAGGCGGCATTAAGAGGTGGTGCAGACTATATAACACTCTGTGATACCAATGGAGGAACACAGGTTACAGAGGTTCAGGAAATTGTCAAGAGTGTTAAGAATTCCTTTCCTGATGCTATAGTAGGTATGCATTGTCATAATGATTGCGATTTGGGTGTCGCTGTTTCACTCTATGGAATAGAGGCAGGGGCTACGATGGTGCAAGGTGTAATGAATGGATACGGAGAACGTGTAGGCAATGCCAACCTGACTTCCATCATAGCCAACCTTGGTTTAAAACTTGGCTATGATCTCAACTGTAAAAAGCATATCAAGGAGCTTCGTCAATTCTCATTAGAAGTCGATCGTATTGCAGGAAAGAAACCCTATAGACAAGCACCGTTTGTAGGACGCAGTGCTTTCGCACATAAAGGAGGGGTGCATGCGAATGCTGCTATGAAAGTTGCTCGAAGTTACGAGCATATCCAACCGGAATTGGTCGGAAATTCTCAGCGCATACTGCTAAGTGATATGTCTGGTAGTACTAGTGTTGCAATGAAAGCGGCAGAATATGGTCTTCAGCTGGATCCTAAATCTCCTGAGATGAAATCTTTTCTCAATCTCATAAAGCAAAAGGAGAACAGGGGTTATGCATACGAAAATGCAGATGCAAGTTTTATAGTGTTGTTATTTCAACATTTCAAAAATCTCAAGGACGATTATAAATTAGTAAGCTATCGCATTATCACAGAAGTAATTCGCGATACTATTGGAATGAATCTGAGCGAAGCCGTAATCAAACTTCAGATGCTTGGTGAGGATCATGAGGTAGAATTAAGCGTCGCAGAATCCTCGGGTCCGGTAGGTGCCTTGGATCATGCTGCTCGTATCGCCTTTGGTAAATACTATCCTGAATTAGAGACTGTAGAATTGATTGACTACAAAGTGCGCATTCTGCAAACAGGTGCCGGAGCTGACTCAACGACTCAAGTCCTCATGAAATCAGGAGATGTTACACATACCTGGTGGACTTGTGGTGCAAGTGAAAATATAATTGATGCAAGTTGGCAGGCGCTTAGTGATGCCTATAGATATAAGCTATTACTTAGAAATCAAGTAGACAATCTCGCCGATGCCTTTAATGAGACCTTGACCCAATCAAAAAATAATGGTTAATCCTGCTGTCACCGACCCAGGTCAAATTAGAAAATCTTCATTTTCTGAGCTTTATTGGTGAATATTAATTCACTTTAGGACTATAATATTGGCGTTCCAATGAATAAGTCAATGATTTATAGATAATAAATGAATAGTTATTCATTTTAATACGGGCTATTCGTAAAATATACGATTGTCACTAATGCGTTAATTTTCTAGATTTACACTTGATCTTTGAATCAAAAGAGTCTCATGTTCAAACTCCAATCTTCTTATCAACCTACCGGCGATCAGCCGGAAGCTATTGATCAGCTAGTGCAGGGCCTCGAAACAGAGAGGGCACAGGTACTTTTGGGTGTGACTGGGTCCGGCAAAACATTTACGGTTGCCAATGTCATAGCCAGATCCAATCGACCAACACTTATTCTTTCCCACAACAAGACTCTGACGGCACAGCTCTATGCGGAGTTCAGAGATTTTTTCCCCGATAATGCCGTGGAATACTTTGTGTCATATTACGATTATTATCAGCCGGAAGCTTATGTTTCTGTGTCAGACACCTATATCGAAAAAGATCTTTCTATAAATGAAGAGATCGACAAATTAAGACTTCGCGCTACTTCTTCTTTGCTCTCGGGAAGAAGGGATATCATTATTGTAGCCTCTGTATCCTGTATCTATGGTATGGGGAATCCCGATGATTATAAAACTGGTATCATCAGGATATTTAAAGGTCAGGTTTTATCAAGAAATCGCTTTCTCTACTTATTAGTAGAAATTCTTTATTCACGCACAGAAAGAAATTTTGACAGGGCAACCTTCCGCGTCCGCGGTGATACTGTCGATATTAATCTTCCATATGTTGACTATGGCTACCGGGTGCAGTTCTTTGGTGATGAGATAGAAGAAATAGAAACATTGGAAATTGCTACTGGTAAGCGCATTGAACGAATGGAACATGCCGCCATATTTCCGGCAAATTTATACGTTGCTCCACGAGACAAGTTAAATGGTATTATTGAGCAAATCGAAAAGGAACTCGATGCTCAGGAAAAATATTTTGAAACCGAAGGACGCCTCCTGGAAGCTAAAAGGATAAAAGAACGTGTAACATTTGACATGGAGATGATGCGTGAACTAGGATATTGCAATGGCGTAGAAAACTACTCACGGTATTTTGATGGCAGAAAGCCGGGAACAAGACCTTTTTGTTTGTTGGATTATTTTCCCGATGACTATTTGATGGTTATTGACGAAAGTCATGTTACAATACCTCAGGTTCGTGGTATGTGGGGAGGAGACCGTGCACGGAAACTTAACCTAGTAGATTATGGTTTTCGCTTACCCTCCGCTCTGGATAATCGCCCACTGAATTTTGAAGAATTCGAACACATTGTGAATCAAGTCATTTACATTAGTGCGACACCTGGAGATTTCGAATTGGAAATGACAGAAGGTTTAATTGTCGAGCAAATCGTAAGGCCCACAGGTCTTCTGGATCCACCTATAGAGGTAAGACCTAGTATAAACCAGATAGATGATCTTCTTGAGGAAGTAAGTCTAAGAGTTGAGAAAGATGAACGGGTGCTTATAACAACACTCACCAAAAGGATGGCAGAAGAACTTTCAAAGTATCTCATCAGAATGGATGTTCGATGTGCCTATATCCATTCAGAAGTCGATACTTTGGACAGAGTTGAAATACTCAAAAATCTTAGACTGGGTACCTATGATGTACTTGTTGGTGTTAATCTTCTAAGAGAAGGATTAGATCTACCTGAAGTTTCGTTGGTAACGATATTGGATGCGGATAAAGAAGGATTTCTACGTAATGCCCGTTCATTAACACAGACCGCAGGACGAGCGGCTAGAAATGAAAATGGTCTTGTGATTTTCTATGCCGACAAGATGACAGATAGCATGCAGTTCACCATCGATGAAACCAATCGCCGGCGTTCAAAACAAATGGCTTACAATGAAGAGCATGGAATCATACCGACGACAGTGCCAAAGTCCCGAGATGATATTTTAAAGAAACGATCTATTCTGGATATCAGGGGTAAAAAGGCGCATGCATATGTAGAACCGGAAGAAACAAACATCGCCGCGGATCCTATTGTGAGTTATATGTCTAGAGAACAACTTGAAAAATCTATGGAGAACACAGATCGTAAAATGAAAAAAGCTGCTAAAGCACTGGACTTCATAACAGCAGCACAACTGAGAGACGAGCTATTTGCATTAAAGAAGGAGTATAAATCTAAATATGGAGGTCTCAGAAGTTGATAGGGGCGCTACATTGTTATTTTCCTGATAATCACATCCACTCTTCGATTACTCAATTTGCCTTCCCACGTGTGATTGTCATAATACGGACTAAGTTCTCCAAAATCATGGACCTGAATTCCCGTTTTATTCAGTTCTAATTCGCTAATGATATCCAAAACTTCAAAAGAACGCATTTCGGAAAGCCATTGGTTGTAGGAGACGCTTCCAATATTATCTGTATGTCCATGAATCTCTATTTCATACTCTCTAAGGTCCTCAATTTCCAGAATGAACTCGATCAACTCATGTTCCTGTTCTTGATCTATATAGTAGCTTCCTCCACCAAAAAAGACGCTTTTGATATAATAGTTTTTTTGAGGTTGTGACTGAGCCACTAAAGTATTCGTCATAAATAATGTGATAAGTACAAATATGACCTTGAATCCTACTGAAGATTTAAACAAAAATGTCATGGTGGAGCATTACCTTTATTTAAGGTACTCAACAGTTCTATACAATACATCTAAAATTTATCTTTTAACATGAAACTAGAAGGAAGACGACGAAGCACAAATGTCGAAGATCGGAGGGGTAGAAGTACCGGTAAAATTGTCGGTGGCGGACTTGGAATCGGTGCAGTGCTTTTTATAATATTTCAACTTTTGTCTGGCGGTGATGCATCAGATGTCCTTAGTCAAATCCAACAACAGCAGCAACCTGCTCCACAACAAGGTCAGGTTCAACATTCTCCAGAAGAGCAGGCATGGTATGATTTCACGACCAAGGTGGTAGCCTCAACTGAAGATATTTGGACACGCGAAATGAGAAAACAATTAGGCAGACAGTATCAACCTCCTAAGGTTGTGATTTTCACAGGCCAGACGCAATCTGCCTGCGGCTTTGCCAGTGCAGCTACCGGACCTTTCTATTGCCCAGGTGACAACAAGGTATATCTGGATCTTGGATTCAGAAAACAGCTTGAACGTCAATTTGGTGCTCGTGGTGATTTTGCTATGGCATATGTAGTCTCTCACGAAATAGGTCATCACATTCAAAATCAGCTTGGCTATACTCAGCAAGTTCATGCTCAAAAAGGTCGTGTATCCAAAGCTCAATATAATGACCTTTCAGTTCGATTGGAATTAATGGCGGACTTCCTAGCAGGAGTTTGGGCACATCATGAATATCAAACTTTTGGTTCACTGGAAGAAGGAGATATCCGAGAAGCACTTGATGCCGCACATGCCATTGGGGATGATAATATTCAAAAGAAATCACAGGGATATGTAGTTCCTGAATCCTTTACACATGGCACTTCAGAACAAAGGATGAGATGGTTTACTAAAGGACTGCGAACCGGTGATCTTAATCAAGGTGATACATTCAACGCACGGGTGCTTTAAAGATAGTTTGCCCGGTTCTCTTTGTAGAATTGATTCAATTGTCTAAAATCCAGCTTTCCGTTGACGGATTTTAAATAATCCAAAGTCATAAGCGCTTTTCTCAATCGAGTATCTGATGACTTTGGCTTTCCGATGATATGCAACAAGCTACGTTGTTTACCCTTGGTCAGTGCATGAAATAACTGCTCACCATGTACATCTTGTATTAATAACTCCTCCATTTCCGGAGGAAGTGGTATGCCATACTTGCTTATATCCTCTGCCAATTCAACATAAGCCGTATCTCCAAGACCGAGATTCAACTTTTTTCTTACATCCTTATTAATATTGATAAAATAAGTACCATCACCCTTTGGCATCAGAGCACATTGAATCGAAATTCGATCATTAATCGTGCATACGACTCTGGACCCTGATGATTTCAAAAATAATAGAGAAACATCCTTAGGAATTGGTAAATGCATGTTCCATACCGCAGAATCCAATTTGGTGACTATACTTGAAAATTTCTTTGTTGTCAAAGGCGCTCATTTTCTTGATTACAAGATATAAATTCCTTTTCTGTGATTTGTCTACCTCCCAGGTCAAGAATCTACAGCTGTCATTACGTCATCTTGTTACAAAACAATACTGACATAAAATCCTGACTATCAATACAATTATGACATTGTTACTTATTTCATCTTATTGGTCGAAGATTTGATACATTCATTTGTACAATGCTTAACTTTCAATCCAATTTGAATCATACGATATGACATACGATAACTTTACAATAAAAGCACAAGAGTCAATTCTGAAGGCTCAGCAAATAGCCGGTGCTTTACAACAGCAATCTGTCGATACACCACATCTGATCAGAGGAATCATGGAAACAGATGAGAAGTTGGCGGAATATCTTCTCAATAAGATCGACATCAATACCGAAACACTAAAGCAGCATTTGGATAAGGCGATCAGGGCTTATCCTAAAGTAAAAGGTACCGATAAGCAATATCTGACGGACCATGCTAACAAAGCTTTGAGCCGAGCCAAGAAAATGCTCAAAGAAATGGGCGATGAATATATTTCTGTAGAACTCATGCTTCTTGGAATCCTGAAAGGAACAGATAAGGGCGCCACAATATTAAAAGACCTTGGGGCCACTGAAAAAAACCTTAAAGCCGCAATTCATGAGTTGCGTAAAGGTAGGAAGGTGACAGATCAGCATAGTGAAGACAGTTACAACGCCTTAAATAAATATGGCATCAATCTAATAAGTAGAGCCGAATCTGGAAAACTTGATCCTATCATTGGGAGAGATGAAGAAATTCGACGTGTCCTGCATATTCTATCTCGAAGAAAAAAGAATAATCCACTCCTTATTGGTGAAGCGGGAGTCGGTAAAACAGCCATTGTTGAAGGCATAGCATGGAGAATCGTAAATCAGGATGTCCCTGAAAATTTGAAGTCCAAGAAAATTTATACCCTGGACATTGCGGCCTTAATAGCAGGAGCCAAATTCAAGGGAGAATTTGAAGAACGCCTCAAAGCAGTAATTAAAGAAGTGACGGCTTCTGATGGTCAGGTCATACTTTTTGTTGATGAAATCCATACTCTGATAGGTGCAGGTGGTGGAAGTGGCGCTATGGATGCTGCTAATATTTTAAAACCCGCACTGGCAAGAGGGGAACTTAGAACCATTGGAGCGACCACATTAGACGAGTATCAGAAATATTTTGAAAAGGATAAAGCATTGGTAAGAAGATTCCAGACCATTCTTATTGATGAACCAAGTGTAGAGGAGACCATAAGCATACTAAGAGGTCTTCAGGAAAAATATGAAGTATATCACCGGATGGAGATCCTGGATGAAGCCCTTATTGCAGCAGCTGAATTATCACACAGATATATATCAGATCGGCACCTTCCTGATAAGGCGATAGATCTCATTGATGAAGCGGCAGCCAAATTAAGATTGGAATTAGATTCTCTTCCTGAAGAAATTGATGAGGCTGATCGTAAACTTCGCCAGTTTGAAATAGAAAGGGAAGCCATCAAAAGGGAAAAAGACAAAAAGAAGCTCAAAAGTATCAACGAGCTAATTGCCAATGCCAAAGAAAAACTGGACAGCATAACCGCAGCATGGTCTACAGAGAAGGAAATCGTCGATACTATTTCAAAAATTAAATCTGAAATCGATCAGCTAGAGGTTGAAGCGGATCAAGCAGAAAGGGAAAGCGATTACGAAAAAGTGGCTACTATCCGGTATGGCAAAATGAAAGAACTGGAAGTTAAACTCAAAGTGGCTGAAGAAAAGCTTGATGATCTTGACGAAGCATCCCGGTTTACCAATGAAGAAGTCACTGCTAATGATATAGCAGAGGTAGTTGCCAAGTGGACCGGTATCCCCGTAGCCAAAATGCAACAAAGTGAAAAAGAGAAATTACTACATCTTGAAGATACTATAGGTGAAAGATTGATAGGTCAGATTGAAGCAGTGACAGCTGTATCTGATGCCGTCAGAAGATCACGCTCTGGTTTGCAGGATCCTAAACGTCCCATCGGGAGTTTTATATTTCTAGGTCCTACAGGAGTTGGTAAGACAGAATTGGCAAAAGCTCTGGCTGAGGTATTATTTGATGACGAAAAAGCCATTACCAGAATTGATATGTCGGAGTTCCAGGAAAGGCATTCCGTATCCAGATTGGTAGGGGCTCCTCCTGGTTATGTAGGATATGATGAAGGAGGTCAACTAACGGAGGCTGTCCGAAGAAAGCCATACTCAATCATACTGCTGGATGAAATCGAAAAAGCACATCCGGATACATTCAACATTCTCTTACAAGTATTGGATGATGGTATACTTACCGATAATAAGGGTCGTGTGGCCAATTTTAAGAATACGATTATCATCATGACATCGAACATGGGAGCACAAACCATCCTGGAAAATTTTGAGGATCTTGATGCTTTGGGTGATAAACACAGAACAGAGATCGTCGAGACAACAAAGTTAGAGGTCTTTGAAATGCTCAAGGAACACTTGCGACCGGAATTCCTAAACAGGATTGATGAAAAAATTATGTTCCTCCCTCTTACTAAAGCAGAAATCAAACAGATCCTAAAGATCCTATTGAGAAAGGTTGAGAAAATGCTTTGGCAAAAGGAAATGAAGATAGAAATGAGTGATACCGCTATGTCATTGATCGCTGATTTGGGATATGATCCGCAATTTGGTGCCAGACCCCTGAAAAGAGTTTTGCAAAAGGAAGTGATTAATGAACTTTCAAAATTTTTACTCGGAGGGGAATTTACTTATGGCGATACGATCATCGTTGATACTGACGCCAAAGGTTTAGTCTTTACCAAAAAAGGTAGTGGTGCAATCGTGGGTAGTAACCCAACGGAAAAGCCTCCGGTTGCTACCAAGAAGGATAACACCCGTCAAAAGCAGGTGGACAAGCTTATCAAGGCTACAGAAGATGTTAGGGATACCATAAAGGACATGAAAAAAGACACCGAAGGGAACGAGAAGAATGATGATGATGGTCCGGATCCAAAACCAAAAAGAAAAAGAGGTCGGAGAAGCTAAAAATGTACCTGATTTGACTAAATAAAGAAAGCCGGTACTCTCCAAGAATACCGGCTTTCTTCAGTCAACATAAGAGGCAACTATCGTTCTTTGATCTTTTTGATCACTTTCTTTTCTATTTTTTTGTGTTCTTCATGCAGCTTTTCGAGTGCAATATCCTTGGACATTTCTTTTCCATTGCGCATGTATGTCACTTCCACTTCATCTCCTTCTTCCAATTCTTCAAGTGCAGCCAGTAACGAGGTAACACCAAAAACTTTTTGCCCGTTTATTGCAGTAATCACATCTCCTTTTTTAAGACCTGCTATAACTGCCGGAGAATCTTCTATCAAATCAATAATTGCTGCTCCATTCACATCTTTGCCATCTTCAACCATGATACCGAGTCTAGGCTTCTCATCCATATCATCTTTCGATATAAAAATCATATTATCGCCCATTTCCTTTAGCTCGATGACTTCTCCATCTTTAGAAATCCATGTATTCGAATGGCCACCTTCGTGTTCTATTATTTCTTTGATAACAATCTTGTGTTCCTTTTCATCTCCTTCCATTTCTGGTTCCTCAACTTCTTCACCATTGATATACACTTTGCCATCCTTGACCTCTACCTTAATTTCCTCTCCTTCCATTTCGTCCCCTGCAGCTTTCACCATTACCTTTTGCTTCTTGATACCATCTTCTTCGATTTCGGACTTTGTAATAAAGTAATTGCCTTCCTGGTCACCTTCTTTGATTATTGTTATCTCCTTTTCGTCATCTGACCCTTTCTTAATGATCATCACATTATGATCCTTAGACTTATGCTTTTCTTTGGAAATACCTTCCATATTCTTCGTAACATCTACTGTAAGTAACTTCATGCCTTTATCGGCTAACTCTTTTTCGTAAGCTTTCATGTCAAATTTTTCCGCTTCTTCCCCTATTAGCTCTTTGAGCTCTGTATGCTTTTTTCCATCCTTGTCCTCATAAGTGGTTTTGATTGTCACTTTCTCTTCTGTCTCTGTTTGCGCATGGATGGTGTTCATACCAAGAAAGCAAGCGAATAGCGTAAGCACTAAGGTAAATTTGAATTTAGTCATCATATTATTCTTATTTCTCTAATTATTGAATCGTTCAGCTTCGAAAAATCGAACTGGAGAGCAAAGTTAATCGTTGATACGACCGGTTTAGGTTAATGGTTCGTTAAATCGGAACCCTCCAATTTGTAAGTGAATACATTTGCAAATCTTTCAAATGTTAAAATTGGGAGATTACCTTTGCATACCTAACCAGTTCTATTCATGAAAAAACAAGCCATCATCCCGGTCATCATCCTTATGGGTGCTGCTATGATTGGGATTCTATGGCTTCAGGCATTTTGGATTAAAAACGCCATTGATCTTCGAAGTGAAAGCATTCGTGAATCTATTTTCGAAGCACTGAATGAAGTATCCGACAAATTAGAAAAGGATGAAAATGCGAGTCTGTTCGATGGATTAAACGGATTTGAAACACTCTATAAGGAGTCGGCTTCTGCAACAATTTCACTAACGAACAAAGAGGATATTCTTGCATCCATTAGAAACAAGTCCAATCGCGATATTTTGCGAATGGAACAACTACCACAGAATAGTTTAGAAGACAGGATCAGCCTGATCTATCTCAAAAAATATATAGAAGAAGCAATGGCTAATCGTGGTATAGACATGGATTTTGATTGGGCTGTATATTCCGAGGTCAAGAAATCTTACGTCATCAAGAATGGGCATTATCTAGTCGAAGACACCGGTCCAACTGCACAATCTGCTGCTTACAAAGACCTTTCGAATTCACTATTGAATGTTGCTCTTTTTCCAAAAGATAAAATTGCTGACGGGAGACTGATGGTTCACTTTCCAGAACTTTCCAATCTACTTTGGAAAAGTGTACTTCGAGAGATTCTCATTTCTGTTGCTTTGGTCGGAGTAATATTATTTTGTTTTGGTTATGTGGTCCGTGTTATTTTCAGACAAAAGAAACTTTCTGAGATGAAAACGGACTTCATCAACAATATGACTCATGAATTCAAGACTCCGATTGCAACCATTTCGCTTGCAGCAGACTCTATTACTAGTCCAATGATCCTTGGCAACGAAGACAAAGTCAAGAGATTTGCAAATATAATTCGCCAGGAAAACCAACGAATGAATAGCCAGGTAGAAAAAGTTCTGCAAATGGCGCTGTTAGACAAGGATGACTTCGAACTTAAGATATCGAACATAAACATTCATGATATCATTATTCAGGCTGTCAGTCATCTGAGTTTACAGGTAGAGCAAAAAGATGGAAAGATTACAACAGCTTTGAATGCAGAAAAATCTTTCATCGAAGCTGATGTAACACATTTGTCAAACATCATTCACAATTTGCTCGACAACGCAAATAAATATACACCTGACAATCCTGAAATAACTGTCACTACAAACAATGTCCCCAACGGCGTAGAAGTTATTATAGCGGATAATGGGATCGGAATGAGCAAAGAGGTTCGAAAGCACATTTTTGATAAATTCTTCAGGGAACACACCGGTGATATTCATAATGTGAAAGGGTTTGGGTTGGGATTGAGCTATGTAAAGCGCATTATGACAGCCCATAAGGGGATTATAGACGTCAAAAGTGAACTAGGAGTGGGAAGTAAGTTTATACTATTTTTTCCATTTCAATTTAACAAATAAGGCTTTCAAGCGTATTAACTTTTAGAAATACTTCTGAAAGCCTCTGTATCATAACAACCGCTTTACGTAATAAAGCATACGAAAAGCGAAAAATTAACTCAAAAAGAACTTTTTATGGCTGAGAATTCAACAAACAGAATCCTTCTTGTAGAAGATGACCAGAATTTTGGAGATGTACTGAGATCATATCTTGAAATGCATGATTTCGCAGTCACATTGGCGACAGATGGAGAAGCAGGCTTTCATGCTTTTCAAAAAGGTGAATTTGATTTAGGCATTTTTGATGTGATGATGCCTAAAAAAGATGGTTTTACTTTGGCTAAAGAAGTCCGTGAGATAAATAAGGAAATGCCCATTATATTTCTGACTGCAAAGACCATGAAGGACGATGTGATTAAGGGTTTCAAAATTGGTGGGGATGATTATATATCCAAACCATTTAACAGCGAAGAATTGCTATATCGAATTCAAGCCATATTAAAAAGAAGCGCCGCCAAAGCTGATCCCAGAGAAGAAATTAAAGAATTTGAGATTGGTAGATTTCACTTCAACTACCCATTGAGAATTCTTACCCTTGATGGAAATTCAAAAGAAGCACAGAAACTCTCTCCCAAGGAATCTCAGTTACTCCGAATGTTCTGCATGTATAAGAATGACATATTACCAAGATCTGAAGCGCTAACCAAGATCTGGAACGAAGACAACTATTTTACAGCCAGAAGTATGGATGTCTTTGTGACCAAACTCAGAAAATATCTCAAACCGGATTCCAACATTGAAATTGTCAATATTCACGGCAACGGATTTCAACTGCTTGTGAAGGAACAAGAAGAGGCGTAACCTTTCGGAGCAAGATTCTTCGAGGATTTATCTTTTTCAAGAATGTAGTTTGTAAGAATTGTTGACTAACTTTCTAAATCTAGTCAATCAATTCAATACAAAACGATGACTCCTTTGGTAAAAAACATCCTTGCTGTTGTTGCCGGAATAGCAGCCGGTTGGATCGTCAACATGGGACTGATCATACTTAGCGGTTCGATAATACCACCTCCCGAAGGCGTGGATACGACAAATATGGAAAGCCTGGCAGAAGGCATGCAAATGTTTAGCCCCAAGCATTTCATATTCCCATTCCTAGCCCATGCGTTGGGCTCTCTTGCAGGTGCATTTACCGTCGCCAAAATAGCTGCGAACAATCATTTGAAATTTGCTCTTGCCATAGGGGCTTTCTTCCTAATAGGTGGAATCATGATGGTCGTTCAGCTTCCGGCTCCGTTTTGGTTTGAAGCGCTCGATTTGATAGTTGCTTATATCCCAATGGGTTGGTTAGGAGCAAAAATGTCCGGAAAGACCTAATTTTCAGGTGTTTTGACTGAAACTTTAACTTCAACCACTTGTCTCTTTATTGATATATGTTGGTAATCCCTATATATTTAATAGTTGGCACTTCAACAACTTTGTATCATACTTGATCGTATTATCATCAGTATATCAGAGTGATACCTTTCGAATATCTAAGCCATTAGAATATGATCAATCAAAAAGATAATTATACCATCCTAATTGAAAAATTGGATAACTTTATTCGTAAGTATTATATCAATAATATTCTCCGGGGAACACTCTATACTGTTGGTCTAATCATTTTTCTTTTTATCCTATTTAGTGTCTTAGAGCACTTTTTTTATTTTGGAAAAGGAGGAAGAAAAATACTTTTTTGGTCATTCATTGCTACCTCTGTAGCATCCCTGGGTTGGTTAATCATAAAACCAATACTTCAATACTTCAAACTAGGTAACATCATTTCACATGAACAGGCTGCCAATATTATCGGAAGACATTTTGAAAATGTAAAAGACCGATTGCTCAATGTGCTTCAATTAAAGCATCAGATGGATCAGGAGAGTACTACGGATTTACTGTTTGCAAGTATCAATCAAAAATCGGAAAGTATTCGACTGGTTCCATTTAAATCCGCTATAGATCTTAGAAAGAATCAGAAGTATCTCAAATATGCGTTACCACCAATTTTAGCCCTTTTGGTGCTGTTATTTGCAGCTCCCAGTGTCATTACGGATAGCAGTAATAGAATCCTCAAGAATAATCAGGATTTTGAAAAAGAAGCTCCTTTTCAATTTATTATTGACTCGGAAGAACTAGAAGTTGTGCAATTCGACGATTATCCGCTTCAGGTTAAGATTGATGGAGATGTGCTGCCGGATGAGGCCTATATATTAGTGGATAACTATCAGTATAGATTACAAAAGGAAGATGCATCTACTTTTAGCTATGTATTTAGCAATGTGAACAAGGATACTGATTTCAAGGTATTTTCAGGAGATGTAAGTTCTGTAACGCAAAAACTTAGTGTTATCGAAAAACCTAATATTGTCGGTTTTGATATCAAAATGAACTTTCCAAAGTATATCGCGCGACCATCTGAAACATTGTCCTCAATAGGAGATGTCATTATACCTCAGGGAACAGTACTCAATTGGACCTTTGACAGCAAAAATACTAATGAACTTGCGCTGAAATTCGCCTCTCTTCAGAATCGTGTAATCGCCAAATCTCTCCAGGATGATTTCTATTCATATACTAAGCGTGTAATGAAGGATGATCGGTACAAGATATTCGTTTCGAATGAACGACTACCGAATGCAGATTCAATTTCATACATGATATCGGTTATACCAGATCTTCATCCCAGTATCTCCGTCGAGCGTTTTGTTGACAGCCTTGACAGCAAATTGAACTACTTTATCGGAGAAGCATCTGATGACTACGGGTTATTGAATCTCTCTTTTAATTACTCTATTGTAAACGAGAATGGAACCGGTGAAGAATTGGTAAGTATCAAGCTGCCTAAGCCATCAGATCGTGCCATCCAATATGATTATACTCTGGATGTCAATGAACTAGATCTTCAACCCGGAGATAAGTTGACCTATTATTTTGAGGCGTTTGACAATGATGGTATCAATGGCAGTAAGTCATCTAAGACTTCTATGATGGCATTTGAAAAACCAACCATTGAAGAATACGAAGCTCAGGCCGAAGCTAACAATGAAGACATCAAAAAGGATTTAAAGGAAGCCCTGAAAGAGTCCAAAAAAATCCAGGAGGATCTCAAGAAACTAAAGGATAAACTTGTTCAGGAGCAGGAAATGAAGTGGCAAGACAAGAAAGAATTAGAAAAGCTCATGGAGCGTCAAAAAGAGCTTGAAAAGAAGATGCAGGAGGCTAAAGATAAGTTCGATGAAAACGTAAAGAATCAAGAAGAATTTGAACAACCAAGTGAAGAGATCCTAGAAAAGCAACAGCGGCTGCAAGAGATGTTTGAAGAAATACAAAATCCTGAGGTCAAGGAGTTGATGGAAAAAATCGCAGAATTGCTTCAAGAGCTGGAAAAGGATGTGTCTTTGGAAATGATGGAAGAGATGCAGTTCAGCGATGAAGAAATGGAAATGCAACTCGATCGGATGTTGGAGATGTTTAAACAACTGGAGGTAGAAAAGGAGATGAAAGATCAAATCGATAAACTCCAGGAATTAGCTGAAAAACAAGAAGAATTGGCCAAAGAAACTGAGACAGAAGAAAAACCACAGGAAGAATTGATCAAAGAACAGGAAGAAATCAACGAGGAGTTTAACGACGTCCAGGAGAAAATGGAAGAAATAGAAAAGAAAAATGAGGAGCTTGAACGTCCAAAACAATTAGGACAAGACGAGGAGAAAATGGAGGATATCGAGCAAGATCTCAATAATAGCAAGGAGCAGATGGAGCAAAATCAAAATTCCAAATCTGCCAAATCTCAAAAGAAAGCGGCCCAAAAAATGAAAGAAATGGCTCAAGCCATGTCTATGGAAATGCAATCCGGTGAAATGGAACAGATGGCTGAAGACATGCAAGCTTTACGTCAGCTTCTTGAGAATCTCATTGGTCTTTCCTTTGATCAGGAAATGCTGATTGACGACATTGCTATTGCCGATATCAACACACCAAATTATGTGAATCTTGTTCGACATCAGTACAAACTTCAGGATGATTTCAAATTGGTACAGGATAGTTTACATGCCTTGAGCAAGCGCGTTTCTCAAATCGAAACATTCATTACTGAAAAGGTAACAGATGTTAAGGAAAACATGAAGGAAAGCATTGACAACCTAGAAGAACGCAAAAAGCCAGAGGCCGGTGACAATCAGCAAAGGACAATGAAGAATGTTAACGATCTGGCATTAATGCTTAATGAAGCCATGGAACAAATGCAACAACAGATGTCCTCTATGATGGCAGGAAGTCAAATGTGCAGTAAACCCGGAAATACACCGAAAGATGGTAATGCCCCAATGGATAAAATATCCCAGGGCCAGCAGCAGCTAAATAAAGAAATGGAGGAGTACAAAGAGGGACTAGAAAATGGTAAAGATGGCAAAGAAGGATCTAGTGAGAAATTTGCGAAGATGGCTGCTAAACAGGCTGCCTTGAGAAAAGCATTAAGAGAAATTCAGGAAGAAAAAAGAGGACAGGGTCAAGGAGATAAAGAATTACAAGAACTAATTGACCAAATGAATAAAACTGAAATTGATCTTGTTAACAAGCGTCTTCAAAATGAGACCATGAAAAGACAACAAGAAATCCTCACACGCTTGTTGGAGTCAGAGAGAGCAGAAAGAGAAAAGGAACAAGATCAAAAGAGAAAAGCAGAATCTGCAACACAAAAAGAAAGAAAACTTCCTCCTTCACTTGAAGAGTATTTGAAGAAGAAGGCGAGTGAAATTGAGCAATTTAATAAGGTTTCTCCAGCATTGAAGCCGTACTACAAAAATCTGGTTGAGGAATACTTCAAGAAATTGAAGAAAGCAGGTTAAGTTCCTTTTAGGAGAATTTTATAAATTGACAACACAAAATACTATACCAAAACTCGTATATGGCCTCTGCTAATCCGTTATTGATCGAGGAAGATATTCAGGGAATTTCACAAATTGAGACGATAGTAACTAAAGTTGTACATCGATTCAATCTTTCGAATGATATGCAGGGAAATATCCTGATAAGCCTTACCGAAGCAGTCAACAATGCAATTATACATGGAAATAAGAACGACAAGAACAAATGTGTAAAACTTAAGATTACTCAAGAATCAACAAAGTTGGCTTTTAGCGTTTCAGATGAAGGAACCGGTTTTGATCATACCAAACTACCCGATCCAACACTTCCGGAAAACTTATTAAAACTAAGTGGTCGCGGTGTTTTTCTTATTCATCAGCTCTGTGACGCTGTGACTTACCAGGACCAAGGTAGAACTGTCGAAATGCACTTTCACATTTGTACCCTATAATGCATAATTCACCATCGTTGCATTCCGCCGAAATCATCATTGATTTCGATAGTGCGGATATAGATTTCAAACTAGACCGGCCTGCAATTATTACAGATTGGCTAAAGAAGGTTATTGCCAAAGAATCTGGCAATGTCAAAAAGCTTTGCTATATATTTTGCTCAGATCAATATCTGAACGATCTGAATGTGCGCTATTTAAATCATGATACCTTCACTGATGTAATTACATTTCCTCTTGAAGAAGATCCAATTGAGAGTGATATTTTTATTAGCATTGATCGGATTCATGAGAATGCCAATGTGCTCTCAAGCTCCTTTGAAGATGAGCTATATAGAGTGATAGTCCATGGTCTGCTTCATCTATTAGGTTTTGGCGACAAAGAACTAGAAGAAAAGAAAATTATGAGGATGAAGGAAGATTCGTATTTGGCCTTTTTGAAATCCTAGTCTTCTTGATATAATTTATAAATCATAGGTAATTCTCTTCCTTTTTGGTCATAATCCAAGCCATAACCCACTACAAATACATCAGGTATTTCTATTCCTACATAATCCATTTGAACTTGCGTTTTCAGACTATCGGGCTTTAAAAGCAATGAAGCAATCTTAAGGGATCTGGGTCTTAGACAACTTGCCATTTTGAGTAATCTTGATGCAGTCAAACCAGTATCAATTATATCTTCGATCAGAATTACATTCTTCCCTTTAATATCATTTTTAAAATCCAGAGCTAGTGCCAACTCTCCTGAAGAATTCATTCCATCGTATGAGGAGACTTTGATAAAATCTATTTCCAGACTGACCTCTAATTGTTTTATCAATTCATTCATAAACACAAATGCTCCATTGAGTACACCTATCAGAAGTACTTCCTCGCCATTATAATCACGATTAATTTGTCCAGCAATTTTTTGAACTGCTTCATCAATGGTTTCGGACATCAAAAATGGCTCAAAATGTAGATCGCCAAGTTTAACGATTTCAGCTGCTTGAATCATTTCATAAAATTGATACTTCTTTTTTACAATCCATACTTATCCAGCAAATAAACCAAGCTAGTCATAGCTGCCGAGCCCAATTCCAGTTCCCTGCAATTGACCTTATCAAAGGTGTCCGTAGCTGTGTGATGATAGTCAAAGTATCTTTGGGAGTCTGGTCTTAATCCCATTAGCATTCCCATCTGGCCTTTCAAAGGATTGATATCTGCCCCCGAACCTCCTTTTTCGAAAATGATATAATAGGGCTCTAATAATGGTGCCCATGTATTCATTTTTTGAAACCTTGCTTGAAAGATTGATGTATCCCCATCGCATGAAAAACTCCTTGGTGTAAATCCACCAGAGTCAGACTCAATAGCAGCCATATGAAATTCACCTTTTTTATCCGATTCCTCTTGGTAAGCCAATGCGCCCTTTAAGCCGTTTTCTTCATTCATAAACATGACACAACGAATTGTTCTTTTCGGTTGATAATCTAATTCCTTCAGCAAGTGAATCACGTCGAGGGCATGAACACACCCGGATCCGTCATCATGAGCGCCCTCTCCTACATCCCAGGAATCGAGGTGTCCTCCTACAAGGAGGATCTCATCCGGATGGACACTTCCTCTAATTTCACCGATTACATTATAAGAAATCACTGGAGACAATATCTCCCCACCGGATCTAATATTTAGCCTAACCTTTTCTTTTTTGACCAATTGACCTAAAAAATCTGCCGCTTTTGTGCTTATGGCTATCGCAGGTATCTTTTGGGTAGTATCCGTATATACCATAGAACCCGTATGTGGAATATTATCTATACTTGGTGTCACAGATCGGACAACAACTCCGATACTACCATATTTTGCCGCTCGTGAAGCTCCAAAGACTCTTTGATCAACAGCACCTCCATAGGCATTGAATGTCCTATACTGACCAGGATCCGCAGGCCTATTGTAAAACACTATCTTTCCATTTAGGCTTTCTGCAAGTTGATCTACCTCGTCTAAACTTTGCACTTCAACAATCTCTGCTGTCATTCCTAAGCTTTGTGTTCCAATCGAATTACCTAGTGCTATGCTAGGAAGTACAACAGTTCCAACGGATTGTGATCCAACAATTTTCACTTTACTTGGCTCCCCTCTTTTCCATCTTGGCACCTCACATGGCTGTAACCAGACTGTATCCATTCCCATGTCATTCATCAACTGAAAAGTATATTCCACAGCTGCTGAGGCCTGTGGCGTACCTGAGAATCTTGGCCCAATGGACTTAGTCAAATACTCCAATTGCTCGTAAGCAAAATTATTCGTGAGTGCAGTTCGATGAATATCACTGATGAATAAAGCGTCTGTCTCTGAATTTTGGGCTGTAATTCCGTGACTTACGAAAAATAGGATTATTGCTAGAGCATTGTTTCTATACATGTTTTATGAGATTTACCAAGCTTAAAAAATGTTTGTAACCGCCATTTGACACAAAAATCGCCAAACTCACTTCCAAATGACAATAATATGACAATTGTAATTCAAAATTAATATTGGTACTTGAGATTCTTGTGCAATTATATTTTGTGTCGTCTATAGTATTCTTTTATAAATTGCATTTGGGTGTTGACAAAAGCATCTAACACCCTTCGATAGGTCTTCTGTTTGTTTATTGAAAACTTGTCACAGATATTTGTTCCGTTCAAACACGAAGACAAAGACTAATAAAAATTAATTTGGTTTTATTTGGTTAGGGCTGAGGTAGTGAATTATCACTACCTCTATTTTTTTTGTCAATTCTTATCTAATCATATAACTTTGGGCCGTTAAAAACGAGGATGTCATTGTTTCGGTTCATACAGTTTTTCCTTGAACGTCTCCAGCTCTCCCGGATAGAGACAATGACTGATAATCAGATTGTGGCTGAATATCGGGAAACTTTTGATCCTCTTCTCTATAAGGTAATCTACAAAAGATACTCCGGAAAAGTGTATCACAAGTGCGTTGCCATGCTCAAAAACACGGATGAGGCAATGGATGCAACTCAGGACATATTTATTAAGCTCTATACTAAGATTGCCGATTTTGAGGAGAGGGCGAAACTCAGCACATGGATTTACCGTGTTACTTATAATTATTGCATAGACCTTTTACGAAAAAGAAAAAAAGAGGATAAGCTTTTTTCATCCGAAACGGAAATTCCAGATGACATTGAAGACGAAATTGAGGATCGCGAAATTCTTGAAATTGAAGTAAAAAAGTTAAAAGTTGTTTTGGATAAGATACCTGAAGGCGATAAGGCCGTCTTAATGATGAAATATCAGGATGACATGTCTATAAAGGAGATCGCTGAAATATTGAACAAGACAGAGAGCTCCATAAAAATGAAGCTTAAACGAGCAAGACATAAAACCCAAAGAGTGTACAAAGAGACTTTCAAGGACTTATATACATAAATACTAAATTATTGCCATGGCAGATAATAACAATTTCAAACAGTTGCTTTTCCAAGAATTACAGGAAATGCCCGAGGCTCCTGGCCAGGTAGAGAATGGTGTGGATGGCTCTATAGGCTTCATATCACATATTGGAAAATTCATTGAGTTATATATACCAAAGTTTATAGATGCGATTACTGCTTTCCTTGGTTCCAACGACCGAAACTAAAAGTCTTGTTTGAATAGCCATATTCGAATTTCCAAAAACCTCCTCATATGCAAGATTCCAATCTATTTCAGCTGGTCCAATCACTATTACAGGATATAGTTTCATTTATTCCCAATCTGGTGGGGGCTTTGCTCATCATCATTATTGGTTGGATCATCTCCAGAATTCTTCGAAAGGCCCTCAAAAAGTTTATCAAAGCTATTGGCATTGATAAGCTAGGAGAACAAATTGAAAAAATTGACATCATTCATAAAGCAGGAATTTCCATAAAACCCAGCAATATTCTATCCTCCATCATCTACTATCTGATGATGCTGATTTTTATAGTGGCCGCTACAGACGTATTGGGTATGCCCGCAATTTCAGGACTCATGTCAGATGTGCTTTCTTATGCCCCCAATCTGATCGTTGCTATCTTAATCATGGGAATCGGATTGCTGATTTCTGAATTTTTCAAGAATATCACAGAAACAGCATGTAAATCTATCGGGATCTCCGCCTATAGGATCATAGCTAATGTTGTATTCTATTTCACATTGATCAATGTACTTATTCTTGCATTATCTCAAGCTGGTATAGATACTGGATTTCTCAAAAACAACCTTTCCATAATTCTGGCAGGAATAATCTTCGCCTTTGCACTGGGATATGGATTTGCATCAAAGGATATTGCATCAAATTTCCTCGCATCGTTTTATCTCAAGAACAGATTCAAAGTTGGAGACAATATCACCATTTCTGATATCAGTGGAAAAATCGTTGAAATAGATTCCAATTATGTCAAATTGAAAACAGACAACAGTTCTCAGCTCATTCCAATCATTAAGTTGATTACGGAATCAGTCGAAATTCACGATTAATAATCAAAATTTAAATACTTAATAGAAATTCATAATCATGAAAAAACTTAGTTTAATTGCATTGTGTCTTACGCTCTTCATGGGTGCTTCATTTGCACAATCTATAGAAGACCTCAAAGCACAAAGAGATGAAAAAGCAGCTCAGCAAGCAGAATTACAGGGTCAGGCTGATGCCCTTGCAGGTGAAGTTGCTTCACTAGATGATCAAATCGTCAAACTTTCCGGTTGGCAAACGGGATTGAATGGCTTGTTAGGTCTGGCATTTGCTAAAAATGATAAATGGCAAAGTATAGCAAATAATAATTCATCATCTGCATTTAATGTTGGTATAACAGCGTTTGCCAATAAAAATACAGATGCCTATTTCTGGAATAACAAAGGTATATTAAACAAAGCATGGCAAGATGTAGACAAGGCTGGCGAAAGCGGAGATGATGGGCTTTTTGATCAAGAAAATAGTACTGCTGATATTGTTAATATCGCATCGCTCTACGGATTCAAATTATCAGATAATTTTGCAGTTTCGGCACTAGGGGAACTGAATACTTCGGTTAACGACTTTCTAAAAATTGGGACCTTTGATATTGGTGTGGGAGCTACCTGGACACCCATATCTAATCTTGTGGTTGTCATGCATCCATTGAATTATCATTACGCCTTTGGAAATGGTGGTGAAGGTGCGATGGGAGCAAAGATTCGGGCAGACTATACACAAGGCATAACCGTCGCTGGAAAAGGAATGGCATGGTCATCTACTTTTACCACTTTCTTGCCATATAAAGAATTGGACCCATCTCTATTTGAATGGACATGGTTAAATAATCTTTCTTTCTCTATTTGGAATGGAATTGGTGTGGGAGTAGGATTAGGTCTCAGAGGGGCAGAATTTGAAGTTGCAAAGAGTAATGGCAAAGCTGATACCCAACTATTCTATACCGTTGGTCTCTCTTATGGTTTTTAAAAGCCATCTAAAAAATTAAAATCCTGGGGGTTGGCAATATTTGATTGTCAACCCTTTTTATTTTGAATAGACTTCGATGGTGTTACCAGCTATTATGTCATCATTGGTTATATCAAATGACCCGAGTGTGTCGTTTCCATGATTGAGTCTATAGTTTCCTTGAGCTTTAATCGATAGATCTTCACTCAACTGGTCTGTAGCATAAGGGACTCGTGTCGAAAACTTCCCTGTATCATCACATTCTACGGTTTTGGTATATACAATTGTTCTGTTGGATGTATTGGATTGAAGTTCTAGTATAATATTCAAACTTGCATTGGGTTGGAATTTGCCCTTTACTTCTGCCCCTTTAACTATTTCAAATACCTTAACCCAAGGTCCATAATATCCTTGATAAAAAACTCTGTTTCCAGTTCCATCACCAAGTGTTTCAACATTTTGTGAAAAATAGTTGTGCTCTTCATTGGTCAACATCTCTCTGTCATATCTCTCAAAAGTATTCCCGTCAGAAATGTAAGAGGTAAAGCCATATTGAGGTGAATCCCATATCAATCGGTAATGCGAAAGATTATTTCCATCCTTTGCATATAATTTGTTTACAATGGAATTATCAAATGCACTTCCAAATGTGAATAAATTAATAGTTCGACCACCATAATTAGTCTGTCTTTGTGTATTATATGCTGATAATCCTAAACCTGCTGTATTGGCCTTGGAAGAAAAATAAGTACCATTAGATCGTGCATCCACCACAGCGTATTTTACTTTTTCATGCCCTTCACAATCCGGACAGAGATTACGTAATGATTCTTGTTCTGATTGCGACATCATCCATTTAGGTACTTTCGCAGCGGGCCATCTACTCCAGACCGGAATCCGTTTGGCCCTCTGATTAATGATATTTCCAAAATCCCAGGCGCAAATAATTCCATAGTCGTTTTCTCCATATGAAACATTGCCATTGATTCGTTTTTCGTCGTCTAAGAATTCGTTGATTGGGTTATCAATTTGAGGCGTATTTTCTCTAATCCAATCGGCTGCGGAATACCATCCCTCCTGATAAATTATTCCTTGCCTTATTGATTGCTCCGTAAAGTAATATTGATTATTAGAAGTGATCGCAAATTTTGAAAGGATAAGAATAATCGAAATACCAATAATCGAATAATTAGAATATTGCTTGATTTTTTCGCCGACAAAATCTTCTAAGAAGCAGATAATAACAGAAATACCAATAATCGACATGAGGCACATATATGGCGAGACCATATAGCCCATATCAAATGTATTGAGCCACATCCAAACAAAAAACCCCGAAAAGACAGTGGTCAAAGATAGTGCTCTGAATTCTTTTCTTATGAAACCAGCAAGTCCACTTACCACAATACCAAAAAGTCCAAAGTAACCGGCAGCTTCATTAATTTTAAAAAACCTGGTGTAATCTATAACTGCATTTTCAACAAGATTGGTTGCCTGCATATTCATCATTTGAATAGCTCTGACACCAACATTTGTGTTGTTAAAAACAAGGTAACTGATCACTAAGCCGAATCCGAATAACCCAAAGGCTATTATCTTATGATTAGTAATATATTTTTTCAGAAACTTGGCGACATAGAGTTGCGTCGGGCCTAAAACACCTAAGACTAGCAGAACCAGTATTACTTGAAAAGTAATTCTGGTATCGAAAAGAACAATTATTTCTGGCCAAAATAAATGTAGTATAAACAACTGCAATCCTGCTGATATGCCATAAACACCAAATCGCTTAGCATAATTATTAATTTTATAGTTATGATAAATCAAAACTGTATTGATCAAAAGCAGGGTGAATGCATATAGTATGACATACAAAGGAGATCCATTCCAGCAAGTAAAAAATATAACTAGCGGGATACTTGCCAGGATCCCATTTTTGAATGAAAAGCTTTCTTTAAATAAATGAATCAAGCTATAAATTATCCATAGGCTTAATACTATCTCAACCACATGGTGATCACTAAAACCAAGAACCGATCTCGGAAGAGATAGCCCTGGAAAAAACAGGTATAAGAGTCCGATAGAAAATCCATGATAAATGGAAAATAGCTTTGATCCAATAAGAAATAATAAAAGTCCAATCATGCAACCTAAAATAACAGGTATGTAAGCCAGCACTTTAGCCTCGATCTGAGGATGATCATAAAACACATCTACAAGCTTTATAAGGGTTGCATTGAATACAGTATAAAACCCGGTTAAATCAGAATAAACTCCGTTGGGGTAGTGTGTGCCGTGATCGACTTTTGATATTTTCGGATAGTTTTGAACAGCAGTTTCTGCTTGACGTAAATAAAAATATGGATCAACACCTAAAAGTCTAACCTCGTCCTCCGAAGGAAAGATTGTTGAATTTAAATTAATTGTTCTTGTAATAAAGCAACCAGCAACAATAATCAAAATAAAACCAAGACTTAATAGTTTCTCCGTTTTCATTGATTGGATGGTTTGTCGATATTATAATAAAGCAATGGTATTAGACACATGATCAATAGTCCTGGGTACGTACGGATTCTGTGCCATGTTGTTTTGAAACTAACTGTATACCAAAAATTTGTATCAAAGTCTTCTTTAGGATGCCTGGCTAAAGGATACACTCCATCAGATTCCTTAAAAACTGAAAATAAACCTAATTGTAATCCAAAGAATATGATTAGAGCCAATAATAGAATACCAGTATATGGCGTCTTCAAAAGACTTTTTACAGAATAACTAAACTTTGTATCAGACGGTCTTTTCCAGAAAGTATATGAGAGAATGACACCAAGGGCAGATGCCAAAACATTTAAAACCAAGTCATTGAAGTCTAGATAATACTTTTGTGTTACGAAATACTGATAATACTCATCCAAATAACCAATAAAAGTTGAAAGAACTATGGCGTAAAAAAGAGACGGTGATAACGGTGTTACAATAATGCCTAGCAATGCATATTGAATAAAATGCATGCCTTCCGAACGATAAGGCATTAGTGTCAAATAGGCCGCTAGAATGCCAAATAAGGTAGCGATTCCATAGATTAAAATATTCTTCTTTTCTCCATGTTCCCTTATTTTATAGTATACGATATATACCATCGAAATAAGTACACATGTAAAGAATATATTTAAATATAAGTGGAATGCTTTATGTCCCAGTTGATCTACCATCCAATAGAACGGCTGCGAAGCTTTATCATGAATCAATGGGTATATGATAGCCAATGCCACGACAAGGACAATATTTACTCTTTGGTTATCATGTAACCATTGAATTGCTAGTTTCATGATGGTTTTTATTTGTTTGTGTTAGGAATCTTTACAAGTAATGAAGATTCATCAACCTTAAGGATATATTCCTGATCGTCTTTCGATTTGTAATGTGCCATAATTTCATATTGCTCACCATCAGAATTAATGATTAGTTTATCGACATATGGCAGTTTCAGGAAGGAAGAATCCACTTCATCAATTGTGCTGGCAAAAAATCCATTTTCTTTTTTAAAAGCCTCTTGCAATTTATAAAGCCCCATGAGCTGATCTCTTACTTTATTTTCTCTCCACTTAGGCTCTTGATAAGTGCTATCCGTAAACATCAATAATCCCCATTTTTCCGGTGCATGCATGTTTATTTCACCTTGTTGTGACCAAACCCAGTTGTATTCAGGTCTATTGGGTACCTGTTGGTATTTCCCATTGTTTATTTCATGATCCCAATGCACCCTCGAGAAATTTATTCCCCAAATGTCTCCTGCTATAGGTCTAGGCTGAGTTAACACTCTTGTATAATTTTTTCTGTAATCATATAAATCCTGAAACGGTATAGCTATTTCAACGACCCAATTAGTATCAACATCAGAAGGGTCATTTACGGTTCCATTATGCCCAACAGCTGTTTTCAAACCGGGTAAATTAGTCGGATCTATCGCTGGTCCACCGTTGCGATAAGGTTTCTCAAGCGTCAATTCCCAAATCGTATTTAATACATTCAATTCTAATTCATAGTAATTGTGATGGTCTCGGTCTGGATCAATAAATACCTCAAAGTCATTGCCGTATTTGTATATGGGAATATTCTTTTCCGTTACATATCCCCAAATGTGTTCCTCTTCCAAATTTGCCAGAATGTATAAATACGAGGAGTCCCAAAGCATCTTCATCTTTGTATCATAGAAGGGCATAGCCTTTTTCGCACCTTCGATATCAACAAATGACTCGGACCACTTGGCTTGCTTCCAAATGCTTTCATTTCCATTGCCATCAATAGTAGGTGCGGAATGGATAAAGTGACACTGATAGACTTTTGTGTGCTGATTTGGAGATATAACTGATTCTAAGGAATTACACTTTATGAAGAATACTAGTGAAGCAATGAATGCCAGGCACTGCCACTTTGATGATTTAGAGAACATACTATATATATACTTAATTCACTTTTAAGAGTTCCGAAAGGGCTTTCTATATATTGTTATTTAGATTCTCCTTTGCATCGTGAATTATCCTTGGACTCTTATCAATCTGATTGGGAGCATTTCAATATAAAAGTCAATCTTTCAACTCTCTTCTATAATAGAAAATCTATAGCGGCCGAGCATTGATTGTTCGGTCGTTAGCATTTCTGCCTTTAGTTTCATTATACATCCTTATTGCATTTACTACCTTCGGTATATCTTATCAATTTTACTACTATGTCCGAAAAGAAGCTTTTTCTCCTGGATGGTCATGCCTTAGTCTATAGGGCACATTTTGCATTCATTACCAGACCCTTGATCAATTCTAAAGGGATGAATACCTCGGCAATTACTGGATTTGTACGAACGCTTTGGGATATCATGAAAAACGAAAAACCATCTCACATAGCGGTTGCCTTTGATCCAAAGGGTGATACATTCAGACATGAGTATTTCCCAGAGTATAAAGCTAATAGAGATGCCACTCCGGAGGACATCGTGTTGGCCCTCCCTTATATACGAGATATCGTGGATGGTTTTGATATTCCTGTGGTTAGTATCCCTACGTTTGAAGCCGATGATGCCATTGGAACGCTGGCTAAACAGGCCGAAAAAGAAGGCTTCAAAGTCTATATGGTTACTCCCGATAAAGATTATGCTCAGCTGGTATCAGAGAATATCTTTATGTACAAACCTTCGAGAAAAGGAAATGGAGTCGATGTGCTCGGAGTAGAAGAGATCTTAGATCAATGGAACATCAGCAGAATAGAACAGGTCATAGATGTTTTAGGATTGCAAGGTGACAGTGTTGATAATATTCCCGGAATACCAGGGATTGGTCCCAAAACAGCTGTGAAACTGCTTGCAGAATATGATACGGTTGAAGGAATCATAGAACATGCAGAAGAACTGAAAGGTAAAATGAAAGAACGCGTGATCGAATACGCCGATCAGGCTATGTTGTCAAAACAATTGGCTACCATCAACACTGAAGTTCCATGTGAATTTGATGCTGACAAATACAAGATCAGTGTTATGAACAAGGATAAACTGGCAGAAATTTTCAAAGATCTGGAATTTCGAACACTGGCTGTTCAAATCCTAGAAAATGGAAGAAATAGCTCTGGCGGACAACAAACCCTTTTCAAAACTAATGCTACTTCCACAGGAGACACGAACGAGGTTAGGGCTATTGCCGCACATTCAGTCGCTGAAAAAACGATTAATGATGTTGAACACGAATATATCCTGGTAGACGCTACGGATGCTCAAATTGCTCTTGCTGAGAAGCTAAAAACTGCCAAGGTGTTCTGTTTTGATACTGAAACCACAGGAATTGACGCAAATGCGGCTGAACTGGTAGGGCTTGCATTCTCAACAAAAGCACATCATGCATATTATGTACCGGTGCCCGAAGATCAGGCAATGGCTCAAGAAGTGGTAGAAATTTTCCGTTCTGTCCTTGAAGACCCTGATGTTACCATAATTGGACAAAATCTGAAATATGATATGTTGATCATGAAATGGTATGGTATTGAGATCAATGGTACACTGGAAGATACCATGATATATCACTATCTACTAGAACCGGATTTGCGTCACAAGCTAGATTACCTTGCCGAAACCTATATAAAGTATCAAATGGTGCCCATTGAATCTTTAATTGGAAAAAAGGGCATAAAGCAGCTTTCTATGAGGTCGGTAGAAATAGATAAGGCAAAAGAATACGCTGGCGAAGATGCTGATATCACATTACAACTCAAGGATCTCCTCGAACCGAAGCTTAAAGAAAATCAAGTCGATAAACTATACCGGGAACTGGAAGCACCTCTTATAAAAGTTCTGGTTGATCTCGAATTTGCTGGAGTAAGAGTTGATGCAGATTATCTACACGCCTATTCTGAAGAACTCCAACAATTAATTAAAGAAAAAGAAAAAGAAATTTATCAGCAAGCAGGAAGTGATTTCAACATTGCTTCACCTCGTCAGGTTGGACAAATATTGTTTGAAAGGATGAAAATCCCATACCGCTGGAAGAAAACCAAATCTGGTCAATATTCTACAGATGAGACGAAGCTTACAGAACTGTCGAATGATCACCCAATAGTCAATGATATTCTAAAATTTAGAGGATACTCCAAACTAAAATCTACATATGTTGATGCGCTGCCCAAAATGATCAACCCAAAATCAGGTCGGATTCATAGTTCTTTCAATCAGGCATTGGCAGCCACGGGTAGATTAAGTTCCAATAATCCAAACCTTCAAAATATACCTATTAGAACCCCTGAAGGAAGACGCGTGCGGGAGGCATTTATTCCCAGAGATCAAAACCATATCCTTTTAGCTGCTGATTATTCCCAAATCGAGTTGCGTCTTATTGCCGAAATTAGTAACGAAGAAGCTATGTTGGATGCGTTCGTTAAAGGTCAGGATATTCACGCTGCTACAGCATCCAAGGTATATGGAGTACCAATTGAGGAGGTCTCTTCTGATCAACGAAGAAATGCCAAAACAGTTAATTTCAGCATCATCTATGGTGCTGGGGCAACCAATTTGTCTCAACAATTGGGGATACCAAGAAAAGAGGCAACTGCATTGATCAAGGCCTATTTTGCCCAGTACAATGGGTTAAAACTTTATATGGACAAGGTCGTGGAAGAAGCAAGAGAAAATGGATATGTCTCCACGCTTCTTGGACGACGAAGATATTTACGGGATATCAATAGCCGAAATGGATTTATAAGAAGTAATGCAGAAAGGCTGGCAATTAACTCACCTATTCAGGGTTCTGCTGCAGACATGATCAAAGTCGCGATGATCGATATTCATCATGCATTCCAAGAAGAAAATTTGAAATCCAAGATGATCTTGCAGGTTCACGATGAGCTAGTCTTTGATGTATATACACCGGAATTGGAAAGGATCAAACCAATAATCGAGGACAAAATGAAGAACGCTATTCCTGATCTAAAAGTACCGATTCTGGTGAGCATGGATACCGGTAACAACTGGTTAGAAGCCCACTAATACGACTATATGAAATTCAAAACACCTATACCAATTACTGAAATCGCTGATAGATATAATCTTCAGATCAAAGGCGATTCTTCTTTGATAGCAACTGGAATTAATGAGATCCACAAAGTAGTTCCAGGAGATATCACCTTCGTTGATTATGAAAAGTATTATGGCAAATCATTGAATTCTGCTGCTTCAATCATTATCATCGATAAAGAAGTAGACTGCCCGAATCATAAAGCACTATTGATCTGTAACGACCCATTTGCGGTATATGATGATATTGTTCGACAGCATCGTCCATTTAGAGCTATTAATGGTCAAATTCATCATTCAGCGATAATTGATCCTTCTACAATAATAGAATGTAATGTCATCATCGGCCCAGATGTAACGATTGGCACAAATTGTCATATACAGGCAGGATCTGTAATTCATGAACATGTTGTCATAGGAAATCATGTCATCATTCAGTCTGGGGCTATCCTTGGGACCGATGCTTTCTATTTTCAAAAGAAGGAAGGGAAGTATAAGAAATGGAGATCCGGAGGTCGGGTCATTTTGGAAGATCATGTAGATATCGGTGCCGGTTGCACTATCAACCGGGGTGTTTCTGGAGATACGATTATCGGGGAAGGAAGCAAACTGGATAGCCAGGTTCATATTGGGCATGGAGCCGTTGTTGGAAAAAACTGTCTGATTGCCGCGCAGACAGGTATTGCCGGAAAATCTATTATAGGGGATAATGTTGTGCTATACGGACAGGTAGGAATCTCACAAAACCTAACTATAGGCGATAATGCTGTCCTGTTAGCTAAGTCTGGTGTATCTAAAAGTCTAAAAGGCGATACGGTTTACTTTGGATATCCTGCAGATGAAATGCGCAGAAAATATCGAGAATTAGCCGCTCTTCGCAATTTGCCGAATTTTCTGAATAAGAAAAAGAAATAAAATGCTCAAGTAAACACTAACATTTTCATTTTTCTCTATATATAATCTTCCTATTCATAATTACTTATAGGTTACCATTTTTCATAACGATAAAATACCATTTTAGGGGTATGCGCACTTGGGGCACATAGGGTCATATTTGTGGTGTACTTCGAAAGAATACGCAATCTACTGACACCTCCCCCAATATTTCTGCTTAAATAATTAGAAGCAATTGAGAATACCGCCTCTTTTAAAGGGATGAAAACAAAACACGACACAATCTACTGACACATATAAAGCCCGATAAGAAGATCGGAAAGATTCAATGAATAGGAATCGGTTGCTGTCCGAAATGGCAGCAACCAAAAGAAAAAAGTTGTTGAAACAAAGATTTGTCAATGTAATAATTGATACTCAAGGTTTAGTTAGTACGGAAACGCCTGATGTTTTACATCGGGCATTTCTTTTTATACTACTTCTTCAATATAATTTCCATTACATAGTTAAAACCTGCCATTCTGTGTATTATATATCACAGCAAGCATGACCTGACCAACGGCTTTCATGGTGCGTTTGTCTATGATATTGATATCGTCCTGATGTGTGTGGTGATAGGCCCCGAAGGTACCTTGAGGCGTTTTATTAATTATATCGATCATAGGTATCCCCGCATGATTGATTACCGAAATATGATCATCATGTACACCGCCGGTATTTTCATTAATAAAGTAGTTTCCGTAGCCCATATCCTGAGCCAGCTTCCAGACTTTTTTCATCAAATCCGGAGCTACCGCCATGGAATATTGTTCATATCCAAAACGAGCGTTTTTAGATCCCACCATATCCAGCAATATTGCATATTTCGGTTTATAGCTCTTGGATACATTTTTTGCCCAGTGAACACTTCCAATTGCCCAGGACTCCGGATCATCTTCATTCGGATTACCATAGTCTTCCGCATCAAAAAAAACCATATCTACACCAATTTCTATAGGATTTTCGGAAATGATCTTTGCTAACGTCATAAGAACTGCCACACCACTAGCTCCATCATCCGCACCTGGTATCGGTTCATTATACCGTGATTGATCAGCATCTTTTTCAGCGATATGCCTTGTATCATAGTGTGCTGCAAGAAGGAGTCGGGGTTGTGCTTCAGGGTTTAGTTTTGCTATAACATTAGTAGCAGGAATAGATTCTCCTGTGTAGACCTCTGCGCTAAAGTCCTGTTCTTCGACAATCCATCCATAGCTTTTCATAGTTGCTGCGATCCAATCTTTGCAATCATCGTGGGTCGCTGTACCTATTACTCTTGGACCAAAATCCAATTGCCTTTGCACTTTCTCTAAAGCCAGGTTGCTATCAAACCTAGGAACTTTAACCAGCGCTTTGGAAGTTGTGGTTGACGGTGGGTCCGTTTTACATGCCCACAGAAACGAAACAATTATTAACAGAAATGTTATTCTCATGTAGTTGTGTTCTTTCAGAATCTAATGCCGTCATAATGACCAGGAACTTCCTTCTTTTCCATCTTTCACCTTTATCTGCAATTCATTTAAAGTATCCCTAATCTTATCGGAGGTATCCCAGTCTTTATTCGTTCTGGCATTTTGACGAATATCTAAGATTAATTGCATTAAACCATCAACTACCGAATGTCCATTTTCAGATGATGATTTTTCATCTTTTAACCCCAATATATCCTGGAAATATGCACTGAAAATCGCTCTTATTTTTTCAATTGTGGTATTACTTATTTCAGAGGGTTGAATGTGTCCATCTTTTAGGCTGTTGATCTTTGGAACTATTTCGAATAACCTTCCAATTGCTTTAGGAGCATTGAAATCATCTGACATGTCAATGTCAACAGCTTCAATCAATTTGAGTATTTCTTTATCAATTGCGGTTTCAGATCCACTATTCGTTCCGACTATTCTCGTTAACGCATGGTTAGCTTCCATCAGTCGCGAGTATCCTTTTTCTGCGGCTTGTAGTGCATCATCCGTTAGATCCAGAGTGCTACGATAATGACTCTGAAGCATAAAGAATTTGACCACCATGGGAGAATATGCTTTCGAAATATGTGGGCTGTCTCCAGAAAACAGTTGTTGAGGTGATATGGTATTACCATCACTTTTTGACATCTTTCGACCATTCATCAAGAGCATATTAGCATGGAGCCAATACCTGGCCGGAGAGCAACCGCAAGCGCCAATATTTTGGGCAATTTCATTTTCATGGTGCGGAAACTTTAAATCTCCACCTCCACCGTGGATGTCAAATTCTTGACCCAAATATTTCGTGCTCATAGCAGAACACTCAAGATGCCATCCTGGAAATCCATTTGACCATGGTGAAGGCCACCGCATGATATGATCTGTACTTGCTTTCATCCATATCGCAAAATCGGAAGGATGTTTCTTCTCTCCCTGATTTTTTAAGTCATCTCGGGTTTCTGACAACA